>CAZRWF010000003.1:0-3425 GCA_964603685.1 uncultured Chitinophagaceae bacterium | reverse complement strand
CGACATGCCATGCGATGTTTAAGGATGGATCGTTATAGCGTCCGCTATAACGATCCATCCTTAAACATCGCATGGCATGTCGAACGTCCGATCGTCTCGCCGAAAGACCTCGTTGCGCCGTTATTCGCCGAAATCCCGAAAGATTTTGCCATTTCCTGATTGCATTAATGCCGCAAAATCGGCAGTTTAGGAGTGCCATCGGCACTATTCAGGGGAAGTCCTTACTCTGTAATTCCGGTCACACCATGTGATAGCACTAACAGGATAACACGGCCGATTCCGCTATTATTTCCCGTTCCACCACCATGGAACCGAAGCTGTTTGCTGGGGATTGTTTGAAAGGACGAACGTCATGTCTCGTGTGATACGCACGCCACAACGAAAAATCACTCTCTTTTTATGGATTCTGTCTGCGGCCTTCCCGCTCGCCGCCGCTGCGCCTGATTCTGTTTCCGGATTGATCCTGTCGGACACGGTGTGGACCGTCGCCAGCAGTCCTATTTACGTCACCGGTACGGTGACGGTCGGAGGAAGTGCGGGATTGACGATTGAACCGGGAACAACGGTCCTCTTTGATTCCGCCACCGGACTGGTGGTGGCGGGAAAAATTATTGCGAACGGCGTCATCTTCACTTCCAAAAAACCGGAAGGAGGGGGATCGGTCTCTCCGAAACAACTGCTTCGTTCGTCGTCGGTGAATGCGGCACCCGGCGACTGGCTCGGGATCGAATTTCAAAACGCCGCGAATGTCGGTTCGGTCTTCACTAATAACACGGTGAAGTACGGCGGCGGCGGGTCGAACGGTTCCAATATCTTTTACAAGACCGGCGCCTTCAGCATCGAAATCCGGAACGGATTTATCGCACGGAGCGCCTTGCATGGGATCAACACCCGTGCCTCCTCTCCCGTGATCCACAATACGATCATCACCGAAAACGGCGGCTTCGGTGTGTTCAGCGATCTTCTTTCCAACTTCCTCATCGATTCGAGCGAAACATCCTACAATCTGCAAGGAGGCGTGCGTGTGCCGACCAACTCCACGCCGCAGATCAAAAATACGGACATCAATGATAACGGCATCGGTATTTTTGTGGATAACAGCGCCACACCGATCATCCAAAACAATGTGATTCAGTACAACGGCGTCGGCGTCCAGGTGACGAATGCGACGTTGACGCTGAATATTTCCAACAACACCATTCAGTTCAATACGAATTACGGTCTTCTCAATACCAATACGACCGTCTCCGTAAAGGCGGAGAATAATTATTGGGGAGCATCGAGCGGACCGTATAATCCCGTCTCCAATCCGACCGGCGCGGGGAATGCGGTGAGTCCGCGCGTGGATTATACACCGTGGAAAACACAAGCGGCGGCGCTGCCGGTAAAAAACATCACCGGCAATATTACGGTGCCGACGGTGTGGAAAGATTCCGTGTATGTGGTGAAGGCGAACATCGTCATGTCCAGCACCCTCACCATTTATCCCGGCACGGTGGTAAAATTCGAAGCGGCGCGGTCCATGCAAGTGACCGGTACGATGATCGCCGCCGGGAAACCTGATTCCCTGATCGTGTTCACGTCCGACAAGGACGATACGTACGGCGGTGATTCGAATGGGGACGGTACGACCACACAACCGGCGCCCGGGGACTGGAACAGAGTGGAATTTAACAACGCCGGCGCCAGCGCGTCCGTATTGCGGCATGCGTTGTTGCGGTACGGCGGTTCCAGCACGACCGGAAATTTGTATGTCAACACGGCGACGCCGACGATCGCCAACATCTTTTCCTCCAACAGTTCCACGCAGGGCATCTATATCAATGCGGCGGTGGTGAATCTGGACAGTGTGAACGCTTCCGGGAATGCCAGCCACGGTATTGATGTGAACAACGGCGGGTTGAATCTGCGCAACGGTGTCATGCAGGGGAACGGCAGCCGCGGCATCTTTGCGGACGGTACCGCTCTTGTTACGGTCGCACGGTCCCGCATTATCGGCAACGGCGTTTACGGCATTGAAGTGAACGGCACCACCGGAACGTTGCAGCGGCTCGACTCGTCCGTCGTGAGTTTTAACGGTTCGTGGGGAATATATCAGAACGACGGTTCGCTTCCGCAGCGGTTTTCCTACAACCGCGTGGAGGGAAATGTCGGGGGATTTTGGATCAACAATCTTGTCGATTCCGTCCTCTTCCTGGCGGATACGGTGATCAATCACGCCAACGACGGCATCGTTACAACAAAGGCGAATCTTCTCGGCAACGTGCTGTCCAACAACCGGTATCCCATCGCGTTGATCGGAAACGTTAATACGAAATATTCCGGCAACACGATCTCCGGTAACCAGATCAACAATGCGGTCGGACTCCGTTTGAACGGCGTGGAATTGTACGACACGCTGCGGGTGACACTCCCCGCGGGAATGAATACTAAAACGTACGTTTTGCTGGAAAATACCGCCAGTCTCGGCGTTGCGGCAGGGAAAACATTCGTGATTGAACCGGGCGTCATCTTTAAAATGGCGGACGGGATGTTTATGAATGTGGACGGCACGATTATCGCCAACGGGACGGCCTCCGCACCGATCATCTTTACGTCGTATCGTGATTCCACGTACGGCGGAAAAACGAGCCAACCCGGCGTGTTCACCACTGCGGCGCCGAACGACTGGCGGTACATTCAAATATTGAACACCGCCTCCAATTCGCAATTTAATTTCTGCTTTTTCCGGTTCGGCGGACGGGATGGCAACGGTATGGTGTATACCAATAATGTTAACATTCCGGCACAGTGGACAAATTTGACGTTCGCCCGGTCGAGCTCCTACGGCATGTTGATGTACCGAACAATCATTACGTTGAACGCCGTTCGGGTGGACAGCAACGGATACAGCGGCATTGACATTTACGGATCCAATCCGGGATCGGACGTCATCATCCGGAACAGTTCCATCGGCTACAACGGCGGATCCGGGTTGTATGCCGAATCCGGTTCGGGATACCGTGAGGTGTCCTATACAATCATTCAAAGGAATGCGACTTATGGAATTGTAGTTGACAATGGACAAATCCCACAGACATTTTTGAGTAACCAAATTAAATTTAATACAATTGACGGTGTAAAATTGTACAATCCTAATCGACTCGCTGAAGAAGTGATGTTGATTAACAATACATTTTCGGATAATGGTTCTATAGGTGCACTTACCACAGCGGCCCGTTTCATCGCAAACGTGTTCGAGAGAAACAATTATGCCATCGGCGTGTTCGGCAAACAGGGAAATATCTACACCGATAATAGCAACCCCCCGTTAGACGAGAATATTATTTCACAGAACAACTTCAACAAAGCGATCGCCGTCATCGGCACAACGCTGTGGGACACGATCCGCTCCGTCTTCCCGGTTCAGATTCCGTCCAAAACGT
>CAZRWF010000002.1:2969-107320 GCA_964603685.1 uncultured Chitinophagaceae bacterium | reverse complement strand
CTTAAAATCCTGAGGGGCGCAAGCTCCGTGCCGGTTCAAGTCCGGCCCTCGGTACGAAAAATTGTATTTGCTTTCATTAGTGAAATTGCTACATTGCGGAAGTGGTGGAATTGGCAGACACACCATCTTGAGGGGGTGGCGCCCAAAAGGCGTGCGGGTTCAAGTCCCGCCTTCCGCACAATCAATGAAAAATTCATGAAGCGCATTTTCACATTGTTGATCGGCATCAGCGTTATTGTCTCCGCCGGCGTCATCCGCGACGGATCGATGCAGGCACGCAGCGACGGGACAAATGTGACGGTACAGTGGGGAACGACGGATGAATCTTCGACGAAAGAATTCATCGTTGAACGCCGCAGTCTTACCGCCGGTGACTTTGTGGCAATTGCGGTCGTCGCAAAAAAGGGGTCCAATTCCTACTACGAATACATCGATAAATCCGCATTTAAGTCGACCGGAACGATGTACCAGTATCGCATAAAAATTTTACTGAACTCCGGATCTGCAGAATATTCCTCGGTCATCAATGTTTCTCACAACGTGTCGAGCGTGAAAAGAACGTGGGGGAGTTTAAAGGCAATGTTTCGGTAATACCTCTTCCGTCAAAGGAAAAAAGCGATTCTTCTGAATCGCTTTTTTTTTGTACCGTATGATCTCATTAACCGTTCCGCTCATACTCGCATCCCAATCGCCCCGCCGGTCGCATCTTCTCCGGCAGATCGGACTCTCCTTTACCGTCCATCCGAGCGCGGTTGCGGAAGTGATGCAAAACCATGAGACGAACGAAGAGAACGTTCGCCGCCTGGCGTATCATAAGGCGGTCGACGTGGCAAACCAATATCGCCGCGGGATCGTGCTGGGAGCAGACACGATCGTGGTGATCGACGGCGAAATCCTGAACAAACCGGAAACGGCCTCCGAAGCGGAACAGATGCTTTCCCGATTGAGCGGCCGCACCCATTCGGTCTATACCGGCTTTGCGTTAGTTGATGCGGCAACGAAATTATCTTATATTGACCACGAACAAACCGACGTAACGTTCCGGAATGTCTCGCCGCAGGAGATCCGGGACTATGTGAAGAGCGGATCGCCGATGGATAAGGCCGGAGCGTACGGGATCCAGGATGATTTCGGGGCGGTCTTCGTCCGCACCATCAACGGATGTTATTACACGGTGGTCGGTTTGCCGTTGTCGAAATTGTACACCGCGCTCGATCAATTTGCGCGGGAACTCGGATATACCGGAGGAGAATCATGAACAAAAAAATTCGCGTTCTCATCGCCAAAGCCGGACTGGATGGTCACGACCGCGGCGCGAAAGTGATCGCCGCAGCATTACGCGACGCCGGGATGGAAGTGATCTATACCGGACTCCGGAAAACGCCCGAAGCGATCGTGGAAGCGGCCTTACAAGAAGATGTGAACGCCATCGGCATCAGTTCGTTAAGCGGTGCGCATATGACGATCTTTCCGAAGGTGAAAAAACTGATGACGGAAAAAGGAATGGATGATGTGCTGCTGTTCGGCGGAGGGATCGTACCGCAGGAAGATATTCAGACATTAAAAGGAATGGGGATCGGGGAGATTTTTACTCCGGGCGCTTCCACCTTTGCCATTGTGGAATACATCCAAAAAGAATTCGGCGTTCACGTCTGAACGAACAGTGTGTCGCAATAAAAAAACCGGCGTGTGCCGGTTTTTTATTGCCCTTCGGGTGATCGGTCATCATCGAATTCGATCGAATAATTGTCTCCATCCTCCGCCGGATTTCCCGCCTCCGCAACTTTTCGATTCACCACCACGATGGCCGTACCGTCGAATCCGAAAAGATCATCGGCAGAGAAGATTGCTTGAAAATCCCGCGGGGTAAAGAAGACCTCAAATTTCTCCGAAAATTCCCGCAGCCGTTTCAAATAAAACTCCGTGTTCTCATCGGGGAAATTAATGTCCCATTCGTGCGCTTCCTTGGCATTGTCGAATCCTCGTATGGAGGCCTCCGTTCCGGTGATGTAATACCGTATGCGTCCGCCCGCTTTGTATTTTTTGGAAGATCGCAGCGCCAATTCATACGGAGCGGACCTGTTCCGGCGGCCCGCCTCCACATCCCGCTGATAGGCCTCCGGCGATTCTTTGAGGGTTTCCGTTTTCGCAAAATCCGCCACATCCAATCCGTGTTCTTTAATCGAACGCTCCAATTCCACATACAAAGCATGAAGGTCCGCTATCCTGTCGTTGAGCAGGGAGTCGACACATTGCTGAAGATAACTGCGGCCGAAACGTTCCATGGAGCGGGAGATCAGCGACGATCCTTTGATGAGAATCCGGTGATCATACTGAAGCAACGCATAGTTCTTTTTTTTGTAACTGAGCATGCGTCGAAACCGGCCGCTGAATCCCAGGCGAATTCCTTCCGGGAGGGTGTCCGAGAGATGTTCGACGAATTTCCGTTCCGCTTCTTCTCCGGTCACGTTGTCAGGGGGGATAAAATATATTCCGTCAGTATCGACTTCGATCACCGTTCCGTTGTGGATTTCAATTTCACGTATAAGTTGTTTCAACAAGGTCCGGCCGGTGTTCGTGACGACATCCGCCTGTTGATAATCGTTGAACAGCCCTTTCGCATATCCCAGATATCCGTAAAAAGAATTGATGAGAATTTTAAATGACGATTGCATGGCATCAAGTGCCGATCGTTGTTGATCGTCCGTTTCGGAAAGTAATCGTTGTTTTGTCTCCAATCGAACGGCGGTCAAAAACTCCAATGCGGAAGGGAAGACGTTGAGATCATCCGTGATCGGCTTGATGTTTTTCGTCACCATTATGGAAGGATACAACGATTCGACGTCGGCATGGACGATCGGACTGAACAATCCGGTATAAAAGATATCGGTATATCCGCCCGATGTCGGCGAACCTCTTTGCGGCCGCGGAATGGAATGCCGTTGTTTGATATATTCGCGCAGAAAAATCGATTCGATTTTTGCCGCCGATCCGAGTTTTGCGGCTGTTCCGTAATTGAAGGGAAGCATGCTGGTGAGATAAAACGCACTGCCCGAAAGTTTTTCGCTCAACCCTCGCGTTTCCGTCACATCATCCAATGCATATGCTTTCAGCGTGTCGGGCTCATTGTCCCAATACCACGATATTTTCTCGCCGGGTATATACGTCCGTTCCGGCGACGCAATGCCGAAAAACTTTGCGGCATATTTAAGTCCGTGGCTCTCCATCGAACGTTTGGACGCGTCATACGATTGCACCAGAAGCCAGGTATCAATCACATGCCGTCCGGCCACTTCGTAACTCGTATATTCCACGGATCTCTCGGCGAAGGCCGTGCGGGATGCATATCCCGACGGCGGACTGCCGTCGCGGCCGATGCCGAATTCGATTCCATGCAGTGCGCAGCGGCGCAGGAGATACGGCAGATCAAAATTAAAAATATTGTGTCCTTCAATGACATCGGGATCTTTGTCGGTGATCAGCGCGATGCACTGCTGCAAAAGTTTTTTTTCCGACACATGTTTTCCGCCGAGAACGGTCTGCAATCCGCGGTTATCCGACACGGCGATGAGAATAATCCGGTCGTCCTTACGGTCCGGCCGGCTGAACCGATAATCCTTGGAATACGTTTCGATGTCCAGCTGCAGCCGATGCAGTTCGCCGAATTCCATTCCTTTAAAAAGTGTCTTGCCGCTTTGCAGCAGAAATTGCGTGCTCATATCCGGACGAAGAAAGAGATGTTCGGTATCGTAATGGGCGGCAATGGTCGTTTGCAACTCGCGGGCGACACGGCGGAGAACAAATTGTACGGCATCCCACATACCGCTCACCGAAGGGAAGGCGCACAAATATTGGTAAAAATTTGAGCCGGAAAGTTTTTTGATCCAGTATTTTTCCGGATACTGTTCGATGAACCGTTTATCGGAGAGATGAAAAAAGGGGAAAAATTCCTCGTCGCGAAATGAAATTCGATCCTCAATGCGGCGGTAAACCCGGATCGACGATTCGCCGGAGGGGTGGACGGCGATGATGTTGTTTTCATCGTTATGACCGAATAAGATCGGATTCATAACGGTGAATATACTCAACTTCTGAAATAAAAAAAGGAGAGGTGTGCCGGCCTCTCCTTATGATACACTGCTGCCGTAAATCAAGGAGTAAGGTAGATCTTGATCCCGCCGGAGGCCTTTGTGCGGGATCCGAAAAATCCGATCGCGCCGGGAATGGAATAGCGGATTTCCTTCAATTCACCCCCCTGCGTCGTGACATATTGATTCAAAAACTGGGTGTAATTCTCATCGATGGCGTACACATCGATCAGCGTCGTTCCGTAATAATTGATGAAAATCCACGGCAGTTCGGTGTAATTCTGTTCTTTCGGAAGACCGACGCGATATCCGACTTTGTCCGGAGCCCGGAACTCCGTCGTATCTTGAATAAACGATTTCGGAATCCGCGCGGCATTCGAATCCGTGCTGGTGATCGTCGGAAGATACGTTCCGTGAAAGCGGCTCGTCGACCAGACAAAATAGTTCACCGGGAGTCCGGTATTATATTTGACGACGGAATTGTTACCCAAGGTGGAATAGATCAAACTAAACGTATCGGGGACCGTCGTGACGGCGGAGTAGGAACCTCCGCCCGGAACGTGTACATCCATACGATACGATTTTGCCGGAAGAATTTTTTTGGTGGTATCGACAGAATAATATCGGCCGGGCCGGGCCGGATCGTGGTGCAGGGAATCCCGAAACGGCGAATCAACGCCGCTGATCGTCACGACGGCGGTTGTGATCGCGTAGTCCGAAAGTGAGTAGGGTTTGTCCACTGCACCGGTAAAGGAAATGCTAATGGTATCCACGGACCGGCCGGATTCGATCAATCCGTTAATCACCACACGGCGTTCATACGTGAAGGAGGATGACGAGTCTTCACATCCGGCGAAGAGGGCAAGAATCACGGCGAAAAGAATCAAACGAATAATCATAGTCATTAAAATTTAAATTCAATGCCGAGCGACGGGATGATGGGCAACAACCGGACATTCGTCACTTCGACGGGATTTTTGGAATAATCAAAATTTTTGAACCAGATGTTACGATAATTATAGACGTTGAAGACTTGGAAATACCAACTGCCGTCGATGTCGAACATGGTGATCTTCTTATGCACGCTCAGATCCCACCGGTGGTACGGCAGCAGACGTTTGCTGTAGAGTGCGCCCGGTTCCACCCGGACATTCGGATTTCCGCTCGAGTTGTCCACCCACATTCCCGCCGCAGGGGTGTAAGATTGTCCGGTGGCGAACGTAAACACCGAACTGATCTTCCACAAATCGTTGAATTGGTAGTTGGCGGAGAGTGTCAGGTCGTTTCGCCGGTCGAACTTCGGCATAAATTCTTTTCCGTCGTTCAAATCAGGAAACGTTCTGTGCGTCCAGGATAACGTATATCCCGCTAAACCGGTAAGTTTCCCCAATTTTTTCTGAAGGAATATTTCAAATCCGTACGCACGCCCGGATCCCACGTAAAACAGCTGACTGACATCCAATGTTTGAACGATCTCCCGTTTGAACAATAACACGTCCTTGAACATTTTATAATATGTCTCAAAGGAAATGGTGACATCCTCGAAATATTTCGTTTCATAACCGGCCACGAAGTCGATCGAACGGCTCGGTTTCATTTTTTCATTGATCGGAACCCAGATATCAAACGGCGAAAATCCGTTGTCACTGCCGGCCGGTACTGCATTAAGGAATTGATAATAGATTCCGGTGGCGAATTTCAGAATCGAGTACTCATCAATATTATAGCGGGCATTAAAACGCGGTCCGGCATTGATGTTCTTCGTCAAATCTTGATACTCAACACGGAGTCCGAACTGCGTTTTCCATCGTTCATCGATCGACCATTCGTCCTGGGCATAAAAGGAAATCTGTGCCGGGCGCTCCTTAAAGACGTACGGTTCTCCGTCGCCCCGTTGACTGTACTGAATATTATATTGGGACCACCACACACCCACTTTCATCAAGTGATCGTTCTCGGCAAAAAAATCAAAATCCCATCGCAATGAATAATCCACCACGGAATTATCCTGAATAAAATCCGATCCTCCCAAATTGACGCCGATCCGCGCCTTGTATTGGCTATACGAAGCGGTGAAATTCGAAAACAATGTTTGGCTGAAGACATGGGTCCATTTGAGGGCGCCGGTCCTGTTACCCCACAGCATGTTCAGCTCCAATTCATTGTTGCCGATCGTATACGTTAGGTCGTCGTCTCCGAAGTATCCCACGAATGAGAGTTTATCGTTTTCGCCGAAATCTTGATTGAGTTTTACGTTCGCGTCATAAAAAAAATAGAGGGGAACGGCATCTTTTCCCGTATCCAATCCGGCAAATGCCACCAGCTGGTCAAAATACGTCCGCCGGGCGGACAAGAACCATGATCCGTTCCCGATGGGGCCTTCGCCAGTGACACGGGTGCTCAACAAACTGATGGAGGCTTTCCCATGTGTCGAAACACGGTCGCCATCGATATTCGTCACGTTGAGTACCGAGGACAATCTGCCGCCATATTCCGCTGGGAATCCTCCTTTCATCAGATCGATATCTTTGATCGCATCGTTGTTGAACGTGGAGAAAAAACCGAACAAGTGCGAAGGATTGTACACAATGGTACCGTCCAACAGGATCAAGTTCTGATCCGTACTTCCGCCGCGGACATTCAATCCGCTGGATATTTCCGAAGTTGCTTTTACGCCGGGCATCAATTGCAGCGCGCGGAACACATCGGCTTCGCCGATGGTGGGAAGTTGGGCGATATCTCTCGCTTGCAGAGTAATCCTTCCGGTTTGTGTGGATCGTTTTTCCGCTTCCGCTTCGGCATCGATCACCACTTCGTTGAATAACACCGACTGATCGGCCAGCGTCACATCACGGATGATCCGCTTTTCGACCGTGGCATCGATGGAGATCACCACCGTGGAAAATCCCAACAGTGAATACTGCACATCATATGTACCGGCCGGAATGTTCGGGATGGCGTAATATCCTTCAATATTGGTCGCTGCGCCGATCTTCAGTTCCTTAATATACACATTCACAAAGGGGAGCGATTCTTTGTTTGCTTTGTCGCGCACAAAACCGCTTAATGTGGCTTTCGGCTGGGAAAAAAGAGCGGTGACGAAAAATAGAACGGCAAAAAAATAATTATGCATGGTTGTCTTCGGAGAAATGAAAAGAGATCGAATTTACGGCGCACACCAATGAAAGTTACGCGAAACGGAGAATGCGTGTATAACCGTTTTCCGGCAGGATTTGTTCCGGACAACCGACATGATGTTCCGATTTAATGGTCGGAAATCGTCGGCAGAGAAAGGATAAAACTGGTGGGGGTGTGTGTTGCGGAGAGGGAGGGATTCGAACCCTCGATACCCTTACGGGTATACCAGTTTTCGAGACTGGTGGTTTCAACCACTCACGCCACCTCTCCGTGTTGGAAATAATTTTAAACCGTTGTTGCTGCGGAGAGGGTGGGATTCGAACCCACGATACCCTTACGGGTATACCACCTTTCCAGGGTGGCCAATTCAACCACTCTTGCACCTCTCCGTGGGAAAATTTCGACACCAATATATCAAAAAAAATTTCGTTTTCCAACCGTTCATTGACTCTGCGGCATCATTTCTTTACTTTGAAAATTATCTTTCGGTCCGGGGAACAACCGCGCACCGATCGACGTTATCAACCGCGTTCCGTTCCACTCACAAAGGAGATATGTTATGGCACTCTCGGTCGGACAAAAAGCACCGAACTTCACATTGGCAGATGCGTTTCGCAAACCGGTCTCGCTTTCGGACTACGCCGGTAAAAAAGTTGTCCTCTTTTTTTACCCCGGAGCATTTACCGCCGTGTGCGAAAAGGAGATGTGCACCATTCGGGACCAGATGGCAGACTTTAATGCCGGCGGCGCCCAGGTGCTCGGGATCAGCGTTGATGCACCGGCCGCAAACAAGGCATTTGCGGAAAAGAACGGATTAAAATTTCCGTTGCTGAGCGATTATACGCGGTATGTATCGGCGGCCTATTGCGGTCTGGTCAACAATTTCGCCGGGCTGGTCGGACTGACGGCGGCGAATCGCGCAGCGTTCATCATTGATGCCAACGGGACGGTGACGTATGCCTGGATCTCCGAGAATCCCGGCGTCGAACCGCCGTACGATGAAGTAAAAAAAGGACTGTAATTTTCCATGCCCGAATTAACCCCGGGAACCACAGCTCCTGCATTTGTCCTGCCCGGATCCGACGGAAAACAAGTTTCGCTGCAATCGTTCCGAGGGAAAAAAGTGGTTCTCTATTTTTATCCGGAAGATGGTTCCGGATTGTGTTTGCAGCAGGCGTGCGATCTTCGCGACCATCAGCGGGTCATCTCGGAACAAGGGGCCGTCATCATCGGCATCAGCCCCGATCCCGTCGCGACCCATCAAACATTCATCCGTGACCAGTCGCTCAACTTTTTGCTGTTGAGCGATGAGGAACATCGTGTGATGAAACTGTACGGCGTATGGGCGTCCAAAGTGATGTTTGGACGGAGATATATGGGAATTTTGCGTACGACCTATCTTATCGACGAACACGGAAAAATCACGCACACCTTCAAACGGGTCCGGATAAAATCTCACATCCCACGAATTATGAAAGCATTGTCGGAATAATGCCACTCGCGTACGTTACTCGCCGCGCTCACTTCAGCGCCGCCCACCGGTTGTACGACCCCGCCCGATCGGACGAAGAAAATTTCCGCCGGTTCGGGGGTTGCTCCAATCCGAACGGGCACGGACATAATTACCGGATCGAAGTCTGCATTGCCGGTGAAACCGACCGCCACACCGGATACGTGATCGATCTCAAAAAAGTAAAAGAGATCCTGCACGAACATTTTTTGCGGAAAGTGGATCACAAGAACTTAAATGTCGACGTGGATTTCCTTCACGGGATCAATCCGACGACGGAGAATGTCGCCATCGCCGCCTGGAAGCAGCTGGCGCCGCACATCACGGAGGGGACGTTGTATTCCATCACGTTGTATGAAACGGAAAATAATTTTGTCGTTTACAAAGGAGAATAAGGTGGCGAAAGCACAAGAGCAACGAACGACCGCGCGTCTGGAAAAATTGGTCAAAGAACAACTCCGGTTGATCGGCGAAGATCCGAAACGCGAGGGACTGATCAAGACGCCGCATCGCGTCGCAAAATCGTTGCAGTACCTCACCAAAGGATACACGGAAGAGATAACCGCCATCCTGAACGGAGCATTGTTCAAAGAAGATTACAAAGAGATGGTTATTGTGAAGGACATTGATTATTTTTCGATGTGTGAACATCACCTTCTTCCGTTTTACGGTAAAATTCACATCGCGTACATCCCCAACGGAACCATCGTCGGATTAAGCAAGATTCCGCGGATCGTGGATATGTTTGCCCGCCGTCTTCAAGTGCAGGAACGGATGACCAGGGAAATCGCCCATACGTTATATGATGTTTTAAAACCCGAAGGCGTCGCGGTTGTGTGTGAAGGAAAACACATGTGTATGATGATGCGGGGGGTGGAGAAGCAGCATTCGCTGGCAACCACCAGCGCGATGCTCGGTGTGTTCCAGAACAATATCAAAACCAGGACGGAATTCCTGACGTTGGTGACGAATAAATTGTCGTAATATGATTGAACTGGAAAAAAATAATGTTCCCGTCGTATGGGTCACCGGTGCCACGAAAGGGATCGGTCTCGCGGTCGCGAATGCATTCGCCGTGATCGGTTGTAAAGTGATTCTCAGCGGTCGGAATAAAGCACAGTTGGAGATCAACGCCGGCAAGATCATCGATCAGGGCGGTTATGCGCTTCCGATCGCCTGCGATGTCACTTCCGAAACGAGCGTGCGTTCGGTGACGGCGGCCATCACCAAAAAGCTGGGGAGCGTGGATGTGTTGGTAAATAACGCGGGAGTGACGGTATTCGAATCGTTTGAAAAAACGACAGTGAAAGAATTTGATCGGATCGTGGCGACCAACCTGCGTGGATATTTTTTGTGCGCGAAGGCCGTGTTGGGATCAATGCTCAAGGCAAAACGGGGACATATTTTTAACATTCAATCCGTTGCCGCCGTCTCCGTCTTTAACAATTCTTCGGCCTATGCGGCATCCAAAGCGGGGGCCCTGGCGCTCTCCCGATCACTCCGATCGGAAGTCCGAAAAAAAGGGATCCGGGTCATCGATGTACTGCCCGGCGCGGTGGAGACAGAAATGTGGGAAAAATCAGTCCGGAAGAAACATCACCAAAAAATGCTCCAGCCGGAAGATGTCGCCGATGCGGTTGTTTCGCTGTATTGTCAGCCGCAGCGCATGACGACGGATGAAATCATCCTCCGGCCTGTGGAAGGGGATCTGTAATCGCGATGAACTGCCGAAAAAATCGGCATCACGATGTTGATGTTAGCGCTTCACAACCCATCACACACTATCGATAGATTTGTTACCGCAATAAAAAAAGGCCGGTTGTATGAACAACGCCGGCCTCTGTCATTTCGCTGATCGTTCCATCGTCACGGTTGAGTTTCGCGTTCGATTTTCCGCTCGATGCGCCGTTCCATCATCGGTGCGGAGGGGGGTGCCATCATCATGCCGCGCCGTTTCATCGGTTGGCGCACTTTTTTGGCGTGATGGCCGCGCATCTCTTTCCATTGTTTT
This sequence comes from uncultured Chitinophagaceae bacterium, assembly GCA_964603685.1. Classification (GTDB taxonomy): domain Bacteria; phylum Bacteroidota; class Ignavibacteria; order UBA10030; family UBA8401; genus UBA8401. The sequence continues at coordinate 96,573 of CAZRWF010000002.1, read as the reverse complement.
TGCTGTTCCGGTGTGAGGACTTTGTTTTTCTCCACCCAGGCGTTCAAATGATTCATCTTTAACGCCACTTGAAACGAGGCGATTTCGTTCCACTTTTTTTCAATGGCCGATTTGTCCACCGTTTCGGCTTTCATCAACCGGCGGACATCAAGTTGTGCGGATTCCAATTTTGCTTTTAATTCGATCTGTTTCTTTTTGCTGTCGAAGGAGATCTTTTCGAATTGTTCTTTCTGTGCATCCGTCAAATTGAGTTTTTGGCGGCCGCGATTGTCGGGGTCGGGTGCGGCGAATGACACCGCGGAAAGCAGTAGTGCCGTAACGATGATCCGGAGCGTGAATGTTTTCATAACGTCCTCTGTGATGTGGTGAATGAGTGTTTGCTAACGACCGCTGTTGGACACGAGTCCGGGTGAGAAAGTTTAACATTGAATTGCACTGAACCTTTAATTATTTTGGAAATGTCGTGACTACACATCTTTCATACATACGTGCCGCCGTAGTAATCGTCCTTCTCTGTTCCGGCTGTGCCGTTTTTGATCCCGTAGCGGAATTTACCGGCCAACGATACACAAACGCGATTTCCTACTTCAATACGTTTTATAACGCGCAACGGCTGTTCAACGAAGCGGAGGACGAAGTGCTGCAGGCCAGACGCGGTGCCGTGGAAAAACCGGCCGGTCATCAACCATCGGCCATTCCGGCATCGGCGCGGCAGAAATTTCAAACCTCTATTGAAAAAAATTCGAAAGTCCTGTCGTTTTACCCCGAATCAAAATGGGTGGATGACGCACTGATGATGATCGGGAAATCGTATTTTTATATGGGGGACGATCTCCGGTCGGAGAGAAAATTTTTGGAATTGATTGCGCAATTTCCCGGCAGCGATGAACTCTCCGAAGCGCAGTTGTGGCTCGGCAAATGTCTGCTGCGGCAAAAACGGAAAGAAGAGGGTATTAAACTCCTGGAAGCGGTTTACGCACAAACGTCCGCGAGCGATGAGGAAATCGCCGGAGCCGCCGCGTATGAACTCGGCGAATACTATTATTCAGCCGAAGAATTCGCCAACGCCGAAAAAAAATACTCCCTTGCGGCCGACCTGATTGACGACGACGAACTGCTCGCCCGGATTCATTTTCAACGAGGACTGTGTCACCTGGCGTTGGAACAATATGACAAAGCGGAATCGGCCTTTTCCGAAGCACGTGACAACTCGCCGCTCTATACCATGACGTTCAAATCGGCGATTCAACAACTCAAAGCAGCGGCCGCCCGGCAGCGGTATGATGAGGCGCTGGACGGACTGCGCACCATGCTGGACGATACAAAAAATTCAGAATTTTTCGGAATCATCCATTTTGAAATCGCCAATGTCCTGATGCTGAAAGGGGCTGTTTCAGAAGCGGTGGAAAAATACCGGTATGTGGATACGGCCTTTGCCCGGTCTGATGAAGCAGCACGATCATATTTTGTTTTGGGAAACTATTACGAAGACCGCGAACAACGGTATGATTCGGCTCTGACGATGTACGCAAAAGCACGATCGGAATTTCCGTCATCGGAAATCACTCCGCGGGCGGCGGCGAAGTTCGATATCTTTTCAAAATATTTTTCTCTCCAAAAGGAACTTCACCGGTACGATTCCCTGTACAACGACGAGCGGGAAAAGAAACGGCGCGCAGATTCATCCTTCGCTGCGGAAGAGGAACGGTTGCGTAAAGATTCGGTGCGGATTCGGATCGAACAACGGATAAAAGTCGGCTCCCGTGATAAAAAATCTGATCCCGTGCGCGACAGTATTGCCGCGGTCGATTCCGTTCGGTCGGTGGAACGCTTGAACATCGAACGGGCACACGCGAGCATGCGGGACTCGTTGATCCGTTCACAGATCAGAACAAAATTTGAATTAGCCGGATTGTTTTTTTTGGAGATTGGACGTCGTGATTCGGCGATGTATTGGTTTAACGAGGTGATTGCTAGCGATTCTACGGAACAATTCGCCCCACGAGCGTTATACACCATTGCGGAGATCGTCCGATCGGATTCGAACAGCTCGCCGACGGAATTGAATGCGATTTATCACCGGATCATCAAGACGTATCCGGAATCTCCCTACGCAAACGAATCGCGAAGGATTCTCGGTCTTCCGATGCGCGAAACGGCAAAAGACTCCGCTCAGGAATTGTTCGAGCGGTCGGAATTGTTGTCCGAACAATTGGAATTCGTGAAGGCCGTTCAATTGTATAAGTCCGTTGCCGACCGATTCCCCGTTTCACCATTTGCTGCCAAAGCATTATATGCCGCCGGGTGGCATTTCGAACACCGGTTGAACAATGCGGACAGCGCCGTGGCGGAATACCGCCGGCTGGTCGCACGATATCCCGTTTCTCCGCTGGCCCAGGCGGTACGCCCCAAACTTCTGGAATTCGATAACGAGATGAAGAAGAGGGAACAAGAGCGGCAAAAAGAAATAGAAGAAAAAAAATCCGCGGAGAATAAACCGAAAGACGCACCGGCCAACCTTTCCCCGGCGACACCGTCGGATTCCGCATCGACCACCAAAAAAATACCATGAAACAAGAGATTGTATCAATCCATTCGCTGGAATGTCTGACGGCCGAGATCCTGGAGATGACTTTTATTTCCGACCATCTGTCATCCGTGGCCCGGCCGGGACAGTTTATTAATATCCGCGTGGACAATAATTTTCCGCTGCTGCGTCGACCGTTCAGCATATTCTCCATCGACGGAAATAAAGTGTCGATCGTGTTCAATGTCATCGGCACCGGCACCAAAGTGCTCGCCCGAAAACGGAAGGGGGACACGATTGACGTGCTCGGACCGTGCGGTAATGACTTTTTGCAATTCGTGGATAATTCGTTCGACACAGCGGTGTTCGTCGGCGGCGGGATTGGTGTGGCGCCGTTTCCGTTTCTGACCAAAAACTTCCCGAAAGAGAAAAACATCGTCACATTTGTCGGCGGCCGCCATTCGGAATTGATCGTCGAAAAGGGCTTAAGCAATGTGCGCGTGGCGACCGATGACGGCAGTAAAGGATTCCGGGGCACCGTGTTAGATCTGATAAAGGAAGATTTCGCAAAGAACGACTACGGCAAAAAACGTTTTTTCATCTGCGGTCCCACGCGGATGATGAAAGCAGTTGCCGACTATGCGCGCGAGACCGGGTCGAGCTGTTATGCGTCATTGGAATGCGACATGGCCTGCGGTATCGGATTGTGTCAAGGGTGCAACATTGAGATGGCCGGCGGCGAAAAAAAATACCGTCTTGTCTGCAAAGAAGGGACGATTTTTGAAACACAATCGGTGAAATTCTCATGACAGAATCGTTCACGCTGCGCGGCCTCACGTTCAAGAACAGGGTCCTGGTGGCCTCCGGAACATTCGGTTATGGCGACGAAGTACCGTCGTTGGTCAATGTCTCCGACCTCGGCGGGATCATGACCAAATCGCTTTCCCGCAAACCGCGCGACGGCAATCCGAATCCCCGCATCACCGAAACGGCAAGCGGCATGCTGAACTCCATCGGTTTGGCGAATATCGGCGTTCAGAAGTTCATTGATGAAAAACTGCCGTCGCTCGCCCGATGTGATACGAAAATTATCGCCAACATCGCTGCCAGCAGCGTGGAAGAGTATTGTTCCGTTCTGGAACAACTCGATGCACACGCCGGCGTGCACGGATTCGAGATTAATGTTTCCTGTCCGAATGTGAAGGAGGGGGGACTCAGTTTCGGGACCGATGTACGGTTGGTCTCCTTAATCACTAGAGAACTCCGCCGCCGGACTCAAAAACCGCTCATAATCAAATTGACGCCGAACGTGACGCATATTTCCGAATTTGCCCGCGCATGCGAAGCGGAAGGAGCCGATGCCGTTTCCGTCATCAATACCGTTATCGGAATGGCAGTGAACATTCACAAACGGGCGCCGAAAATTGCGACAACGACCGGCGGTCTTTCCGGCCCTGCCATCAAACCGATTGCCCTCGCCAAAGTGTATGAAACGGTGAATGCCGTTTCCATTCCGGTGATCGGTATCGGCGGCATCGCAACATGGGAAGATGCCGTGGAGTTTTTGATCGTCGGCGCATCGATGGTGCAGGTGGGAACGGCCAACTTTATTGATCCCGCTGTCGGAGTCACCATTGCGGAGGGAATCCGCCGTTATTGTGAAAAACACAACTGCTCTTCCGTCGGCGACATCGTCCGCACGCTAAAGACCGACAAAAAAATCTCAGTGATCGATTCATGGCTTTGAACATCGGAGAGTCCCGTTCGATCTCCCCCTCCGTGGAATTTTTATATTCCCTTCAAAAGTACGGAATGAAATTCGGACTGCGGAACATCCGTTCCCTGCTTCGTACGGCAGGCGACCCGCATCGTTCCTTCCGATCCATCCATGTGGCAGGGACGAACGGAAAAGGTTCGACGAGTTCAATGATTGCGGCGATTCTCACCGCCGCCGGGTATTCGGTCGGATTGTATACGTCGCCGCATTTGGTATCGTTCACGGAACGGATCAGGATCAACGGAATTCCGATCCGGATGAATGAGATCGACCGGTATGTCCGTCTGCTTAAAAAAGAAATACAGCATCAGCGCACCACATTTTTTGAGGCAACGACGGCGATCGCTTTCCGATATTTTGCCGATCAGAAGGTGGATCTGGCGGTGATTGAAACCGGTCTCGGCGGCCGGTGGGATTCCACCAATGTTGTCACGCCGCTAGTTTCGGTAATCACTTCCATCGGCAAAGATCATACAGAAATTCTTGGTGATTCCATCGCAGCAATCGCTTCGGAAAAAGGGGGGATCATCAAGAGGGGAAGGCCGGTCGTGATCGGGCCGCTGTCGCCGACGGCTCGCCGGGTCATCCAGAATATTGCGAAAGAAAAACAATCACCGGTGATCGACGGAGACGGTATGCCGATCGACCGGTCGATTGCGATCGAATTGCTTGGGGAACATCAGCGATCCAACGCGCGTGTCGCTGTCGCGGCGGTATCGATGATCGGAGATAGCCTTATTGTTGGAGATGCGGCGGTCAAAAAAGGATTGGAACAAACGTGTGCATTGTCCGGCTTGCGCGGCAGAATGGAACGCATTCCGGGAAAGCCAGAAATTATCCTTGATGTTGCGCACAATCCTGACGGGTTCCGGCGGTTGATGTCTTCTCTGCAAAAACTCCGGATCATTCGACCGCGAATAATTTTTGCCGTGATGAAAGACAAAGCGTATCGCACCATGGTCCGGCTGCTGCGGCCGATCAATCCGATGGTGTACCCCGTTCAACCGTCGACCGAGCGGGCATTGTCTTCGGAGGCACTGATCGCGGAATGCCGCACGGCAGGACTGCGCACCACTCGAACGCGAACTCCCGCCGAAGCGCTGCACCGGGCGCGGAAAGACGCGGGGAAGAAGGGTGTGATCGTCATTACCGGATCGCATTATCTTGTCGGTGAATTGCTCCCGCTGGTCGAAAAAAAATCTTGACAATAACGACGAATAACGATAATTTACCGCAGTTCCAACAGCACTTCCTTATCGACTGACCACACACGCTAACGTCTCGACCTTTTAATCATAACAAACTCCAAGTGAACTGACTGTTGTTCCGTACGTATTTTCTTTCCCACTCATCCTATTTTTTCTCACCGCTAAGGGGGTAGTCTTCATTTATGCCTATGGACATTTCTGAACTGAAGTCCAAAAAAATCTCCGATTTGAACAAGATCGCCCGTGACCTCGGTCTCTCCGGATACAGCGATCTCCGCAAACAAGAACTCATCTTTAAGATCCTCGAAGCACAGAGTGCGAAGGATGGCCAAACATTCAGCAAAGGTGTGTTGGAGGTTTTACCGGACGGATATGGATTCCTCCGGTCCGTCGATTATAACTATCTCCCTTCGCCTGACGATATTTACGTTTCTCCTTCCCAGATCAAAAAATTCGCATTGCGCACCGGCGATACGGTCAGCGGCCAGGTTCGTCCGCCGAAGGATGGCGAACGATTTTTTGCGCTGCTGCGCGTAGAGGCGGTCAATGAAGATGAACCGGAAAAAATCAGGGAGAGAATCCTTTTTGACAACCTGACCCCGTTATATCCCGAGGAACGGATCAAATTGGAAACTGCACCCGGCGAATATGCCATGAGAGTGCTGGACATGCTCGCACCGGTCGGTAAAGGTCAACGCGGCATGATCGTTTCTCCGCCGAAAGCGGGCAAAACCATCATGCTGCAAAAGATCGCCAACAGTATCGCGCGGAATCATCCGGAGGTGAAGCTGTTGATGCTGCTAATCGACGAACGGCCGGAAGAAGTGACGGACATGGAGCGGAGCGTCAGCGCCGAAGTTGTTGCCTCCACATTCGATGAACCGCCCGAACGTCACGTTCAAGTGGCGGATATGGTAATCGAAAAGGCGAAACGGCTGGTGGAAGCGAAACATGATGTGGTGATCCTGTTGGACAGCATTACCCGGTTGGCGCGTGCGCACAATACCGTAACGCCGCACTCCGGAAAAATCCTTTCCGGCGGCGTCGACGCGATGGCCTTGCACCGGCCGAAACGGTTTTTCGGCGCCGCGCGCAACATCGAAGAGGGTGGAAGCCTCACGATCATTGCAACCGCGCTGGTCGAAACCGGAAGCAGAATGGATGAGGTGATTTTCGAAGAGTTCAAAGGGACCGGCAACAGCGAAATCGTGCTTGATCGAAAATTGGCGGACCGCCGGATCTTTCCCGCGGTCGATGTCAATCGCTCCGGCACCCGGCGCGAAGAGATTCTGCTGGAGCAGGATGAACTGAACCGGATTTGGATTTTGCGAAAGTTCATCAGTGACTTTAATCCGGTCGAAGCAATGGAATTCCTGCTGGATCGGTTGAAAGGAACGAAATCGAACAAGGAGTTCCTGAAATCGATGAATAGTTGAACGAAAAGCCGTCGAAAGACGGCTTTTTTATTTTGGAACTTCGTCTTTTTCGGCGTAAATTTGTGCAATTATCAGGAAATCACACTATGCAAGAAGCGGTTATTGTCAGTGCATGCAGAACTCCGATCGGATCGTTCGGCGGTGCATTAAGTTCGTTGCCGGCTCCGAAACTCGGCGCCATTGTTATCGAAGAGGCCATCAAACGTGCGAAGATCACGAAAGAATCCGTGAATGAAGTAATCATGGGTAATGTCGTGCAAGCGGGGGTCGGACAAGCACCGGCCCGCCAGGCGGCGATCTTTGCCGGTTTGCCGCCATCGGTCGAAACATTCACGGTCAACAAAGTGTGCGGTTCGGGACTCAAAGCGATCATGCTCGCATCGCAGTCAATCCAACTCGGTGACGCCGACATCGTTGTTGCCGGCGGAATGGAGAGCATGTCCAATGCTCCGTATTTGGTACCGCAGGCGCGATACGGATATCGGTACGGCCACGCCGAAATGATGGATGCGTTGATGCGCGACGGATTGCAAGACGTGTATCAGGGAGTTCCGATGGGAAATTTTGCGGAACAATGCGCCAAGGAATGTCATGTTTCGCGTGAAGCCCAAGATGAGTTCGCCATTCTCAGTTACCGGCGTGCGCAAGAATCGGTGACGACCGGTCGTTTCAAAGAAGAAATTGTTCCGGTACCGATTCCCGGAAAAAAAGGGGAGATCACGGCCGTCGATACCGACGAAGATCCCTTCAAGACGAATTTCGACAAGATCCCGACGCTCCGTCCGGCTTTCCAAAAAGACGGAACGGTCACCGCCGCCAATTCTTCCAAGATCAATGACGGAGCGGCTGCGCTGGTTGTCATGTCCGCGGCAAAAGCAAAAGCACTCGGTCTGGCTCCGATCGCGCGCATCATTGCCTCGGCATCGTCGGCAAAAGAACCGAACTGGTTCACCACCGCGCCGGCAGATGTGATCGCCAAAACGTTGGCAAAAGCAAAAATGTCCGCTGCGGAGATCGATCTGTTCGAAATCAATGAAGCGTTCGCCGTGGTGACGCTGGCGGTGAATGCCATTGCGGGTATTCCCGTCGAAAAAGTGAACGTCAACGGCGGCGCCGTTGCTCTCGGTCATCCGATCGGAGCAAGCGGTGCCCGAATTGTCGTAACGCTGCTGCATGCGCTGAAACAAAAAAACCTCAAACGGGGAATGGCGGCCATTTGTATCGGCGGCGGCGAAGCAAGCGGTTTGATTGTGGAAATGCTCTGATTTTTTTCTCACGCAAAAAAACGAAAACCAATGAAGAATATCACCGTCATCGGATCGGGGACAATGGGAAACGGTATCGCGCACGTCTTCGCGCAGTACGGGTTTTCCGTGACATTGACCGATATCAAACAGGAACTGTTGGACCGCGGAATCGCCACCATCACGTCCAATCTCGATCGCCAAGTGAAAAAGGGGACGATCACCGAAGAACAGAAAGCGGCCACACTCGCCAACATCAGCGGATCACTCCAGTTGGAACAAGCGGTTTCCGCCGCGGATCTGGTGGTGGAAGCCGCAAGTGAAAATACGGCGATCAAACTTCAGATTTTTCGAACGGTCGATGCGCACGCTCCGGCGCAGGCCATCCTCGCCACGAACACCTCTTCCATCTCCATTACGGAAATCGCCGCCGTTACGAAACGTCCCGATAAAGTGATCGGCATGCATTTTATGAATCCCGTACCGGTGATGAAACTGATCGAAGTGATCCGGGGACTTTCCACTTCGGACGCGACTTACGCCGCCGTCAAGTCCCTGTCGGAAACGATCGGTAAAACGCCGGTTGAAGTAAATGATTATCCCGGTTTTATCTCGAACAGGATCCTCCTGCCGATGTTAAATGAAGCGATGTATTGCGTCATGGAGGGTGTCGCCACGCCGGAAGCGATCGATTCCGTGATGAAATTGGGAATGAACCATCCGATGGGACCGTTGACACTGGCCGACTTTATCGGATTGGATGTCTGTTTGTCGATCATGAACGTGCTCCACGACGGATTGGGCGACACGAAATACCGGCCCTGTCCGCTGTTGAAAAAAATGGTCGCCGCAGGTCATCTCGGACGAAAAAGCGGAAAAGGATTTTACGACTATTCCGCCGCACACTGATCCGGAAACAGAAAAAGAGACTCAAACAGGAACCGTATGCATTTTGAATTGAACGATACGCATAAAATGATCCGCGAAACGGCGCGGCAGTTCGCACAGGATGAACTGGCAGCGACGGCGGACGAACGGGATGAAAAGGAACAGTTCCCCCACGAGCAGATCAAAAAACTCGGGGAGCTGGGATTTATGGGAATGATGGTCCCGGAACAATACGGCGGTGCGGGACTCGATACGCTCAGTTATGCGATTGCCATCGAAGAGATATCCTGCGTCGACGCTTCCTGCGGTGTAATCATGTCCGTCAACAATTCGTTGGTCTGTTACGGACTTTCGAAATTCGGGTCGGAAGAGCAGAAACAAAAATATCTCGTTCCGCTCGCATCGGGAAAAAAACTGGGGGCATTTGCTTTATCCGAACCGGAAGCGGGAAGTGATGCGACGAATCAGCATACCCTCGCCGTAAAAGACGGCGACCATTATGTGTTGAACGGGATCAAAAATTGGATCACGAACGGGATCAATGCGGACTATTTTCTTGTCATGGCGCAAACCGACCCGTCGAAAGGGCACAAAGGAATCTCTGCATTCATCGTGGAAAAGGGAATGCCGGGATTTTCTCACGGAAAAAAGGAACGGAAACTCGGCATCCGCAGTTCGGACACGGTCTCGCTCACGTTTGAGAATGTCCGCGTTCCCGCCGCAAACATGATCGGTGAAGAAGGATTCGGATTTAAATTCGCGATGATAACGCTCGAAGGTGGGCGGATCGGGATCGCTTCGCAAGCGCTGGGAATTGCCCAGGGGAGCCTGAATGCCGCCGTGAACTATGCCAAACAACGCAAAGCGTTCGGGAAACCGATTGCGGAGTTGCAGACGATTCAATTCAAACTGGCGGACATGGCGACGGATATTGAAGCGGCTCGGTTGCTTACCTATCAAGCGGCAGTGTTGAAAGAAAACGGGTCCTCCTATGCGAAGCAGGCGGCGATGGCAAAATTGTGGGCATCCAAAACGGCGGTGAAATGTGCGTTGGAGGCGATTCAAATCCACGGCGGGTACGGATATGTGCGGGAATATAATGTGGAACGGTACCTCCGCGATGCAAAGATCACGGAAATTTACGAAGGAACATCGGAGATCCAACACATTGTCATTTCACGGGCATTGTTGAAAGATTAACTGATTGTGGTGAAAATTTTTTTCGCGTTCGTTCTCTTTTTCCTGCCTCGTTTTGCCGGGAATGTTTCCGAACCGGAGCCCGTCGTCATCTATTTCGGCGGGGATGTGACGTTGTCCCATCGGTTTCAGGAAACCGCCGGCGATGATACACTCTACACGTTCCGTCGTTGGAACCCGCAGCCGCGTCCCGATCTTTTTTTGGTGAATCTGGAAAACCCGGTCACCCGGCTGCACGAGAAGGTCGAAAAAGAGTATAATTTCCGGATGAAACCCGTTCATCTGGCCACGATGAAAAACGGCGGCATTAACGTCGTAACGGGAGCGAACAATCATGCGCATGATTATGGTGCGGAAGGATTGTTGGAAACGATCCGGCATCTCGATTCCGCCGGTATTGCACGCGTCGGAATCGGCAGGAATCTTGCGGAAGCGCGTATGCCGGCGATGTTCTCATTGAACGGCACCTTGATCGGAATTTTGGGATATGCAGGTTGGAATTTTCCCGCAACGGACCGGTCGCCGGGTGTGGCACCGCGCGACATCAATCTTATCCGCGACGATGTCCGTCAGTTGCGGGAAAAAGCCGATGTCGTGATTGTAACATTTCATTGGGGAACGGAACTCGATACGGTACCAAACAGTGAGCAACTTTTTCTCGGACGGGGGGCCGTGGATGCCGGAGCCGATATCGTGATCGGACACCATCCGCACGTCTTACAAGGAATTGAACAGTACCGCGGTAAAACGATTGCCTATTCGTTGGGAAATTTTATTTTCGGCGGAAATGCCGTCCACTCGTATGAAACGGCGCTGCTGGCGGCCGACCTCCGAGGAACCAACATCGCAACGCGTCTTGTTCCGGTAACGGTGAAAGAATATCAACCAATGATCGCCGTCGGCGCCGCGGCGGAGGCAACCCGTTCTCTCGTGCAGCGCCGGTCGAAACAGTTTTCACAAACAATTTCATTTATGCAGGAGTAACTATGAAAAAAGGACTCATCATTCTTCTTGTTGTTCTCGGTGTGATCGTGTTGGGTGTGATGTGGGGTGTGGGCAAATACAACGGCATCGTTAAATTGGATGAAGGGGTGAATGAAGCGTGGGCCCAGGTGCAGAATCAATATCAACGCCGGATGGACTTGATCCCGAACCTTGTCTCCACCGTTCAAGGTGCGGCGAATTTCGAAAAATCCACCTTGCAAGCAGTGATCGAAGCGCGGGCGAAAGCAACGCAAGTAACATTGTCACCGCAGTTGTTAAACGATCCGCAGGCATTCCAAAAATTCGAACAATCGCAGGGACAATTATCCTCGGCACTGTCCCGTCTGTTGGTGACTGTCGAACAATATCCGAACCTTAAAGCGAACGAAAATTTCCTTCAACTGCAATCGCAGCTGGAAGGGACCGAAAACCGGATCTCCGTGGAGCGTCGCCGGTTTAACGAGGTCGTTCAAGGATACAATTCCCATATCCGCCAGGTACCGACCAATCTGATTGCATCGTTCGGCGGCTTCCAACAAAAACAATATTTCCAAGCTCAGGCCGGAGCAGAATCGGCGCCGAAAGTTCAGTTCTGATATGAAACGTTTTAATGGCATGACGCAGGGAAAGGAGAGGCTGATCCGCCTGTTCTTTCTCTGCGTTTTCTTTTTTACTGCACGGTCTTCCGCACAATTTCAGATTCCGGCAATCACCGATCCGGTGACGGATCTGACCGCAACGTTGTCGACGGAAGAGCAGCAGATGCTGCGTCAGCGCATCCTCGAATTCGAACGGTCCACGTCCAATCAAATTGTGGTACTGATCGTCCCGTCGCTTAACGGCGACGATATTCGGGAAACAGGAATCAAGACCCTGGAAAAAAATAAAATCGGTCAACAGGGAAAAGATAACGGCGTACTCCTGTTCATCGCCCGGGAGGATAAACAAGTTTCGATCGAGGTCGGGTATGGACTCGAAGGAGCGTTGACAGACGCTCTGTGCGATCGGATCATTCGAAATGAGATTCGGCCGCGATTCCGGGAAGGGAACTATGCCGGCGGCATCACCGCGGCCATCGAAGCGATTACGGCGGCCGTGCAAGGTGAATATACGGGTGAAAAAAGTTCTAAAAAGAAAAAATCGGACTGGTTTCCGGTATTGTTCATTTTTCTGATCATTCTTGTTTCTATTCTCGGTGCTTCACGCGGATCCCGCTCCTCCATTTCGTCGCGCGGTGCGCGTAATATGTGGTGGGGAGGGGGCGGCGGGTTCGGCGGCGGCGGATTTGGTTCATTCGGCGGCGGTGGTGGTGGCGGCGGTTGGTCAGCCGGCGGAGGGAGTTTCGGCGGCGGCGGTGCAAGCGGGTCATGGTGATCCGTAACCGGGAAATCTTATGAAACAGCAGTCAATCATATGTTAATTCTGTTACGGCACGACGCAACAAAAGAAGAAATTCGAACGATCACGGAAAAGGTCCGGGAACTCGGATTCACTCCGCACGAGATTCCCGGAGTTCAAAGAGTCGCCATCGGAATCACCGGCAATAAAGCAAAAGTGTCGCCCGATAATTTTTTGGTTTTGCCGGGAGTGGTCGATGTCATTTCGGTCTCCAAGCCGTTTAAACTGGTCGGTCGGGATTTTAAACCGGAACAAACGGTGGTCGACGTCGGCGGCGTAACGTTCGGCGGCAAAGACATTCAGATGATTGCCGGTCCCTGCTCCGTGGAGAGCAGGGAACAGATTCTGGAAGTGGCGCAGATCGTCAAAGATTCCGGAGCGAAATTATTGCGCGGCGGGGCGTTCAAACCGCGCAGTTCACCGTACGCGTTTCAAGGATTAAAGTCGGAAGGACTCGAATACCTGCGCGAGGCGGCGGAACGGACAGGGTTGAAGATCGTCACCGAAGTGAAGGATACCGACACGTTGAATGCGGTGATGGATCATGCCGACATTTTGCAGATCGGCGCGCGAAACATGTATAATTTTTCGTTGCTGGAAAAGATCGGTGAATCGCAAAAACCGGTGATCCTGAAGCGCGGATTTTCTTCGACGATCGAAGAGTTGCTCATGTCCGCGGAATATATCGTTTCGCGCGGGAACTATAACGTGATATTGTGCGAACGCGGCATACGCACATTCGAGACGTACACGCGCAATACGTTGGATCTGAACGCCGTACCGCTGTTGAAAAAACTTTCTCATCTGCCGATCATCGTCGACCCGAGCCACGGCACCGGAGCGTGGGACCTTGTCTCCCCGATGGCACAAGCAGCCGTGGTGGCCGGTGCGGACGGTTTGATGGTAGAAGTGCATCCGCATCCGGAGAAGGCCCTCTCCGACGGTTACCAATCGTTGTCGCCGAAAACATACATGGCGATGATGGCTCAATTAAAAAAACTGGAACCGGTGGTCGAACGGAAACTATCATAGGAGAACAGGATGAGCATTTTTTCCAAAGAATTATTGACAGCCGGGGAGAAAGAACGAATCGCCGGTGCAATCGCCGCGGTGGAAAAAACAACCGTCGGTGAAATCCGGGTCAGTGTCGTTCGATCGCGGTCCGTGTTGAACCGCACCCTTTCCGTGTACGACCTCGCCGTAAAAAATTTCTACGAGCTGGGGATGGAGAAGACCAAAGAAAAAACCGGCGTTTTGATCTACCTGCTCGTGAGTGAACGGAAGTTCCAGATTATCGGGGATGAAGGGATCAACAAAAAAGTATCGAAAGAATTCTGGGATGTTTTGGCATTCCGGGTTTCGGACTTCTTCCGTCAGCAAAAATTCGCCGACGGGATCGTCTTTGCGATCAACGAAGTCGGCGCGGTGCTGACCAAAGAATTTCCGATGAAAGCCGGCGACACGAACGAATTGTCCAACGATGTGGTGATCTCCTGACATGAAAAAAACAATCGCCGTAGCGCAGATCGACTCGACGGTAGGCGACATCGAACGGAATATCCGGAAGCATATCGTCTATATCGAAAAAGCGATCGAGAAAAAATGTTCTCTGATCGTTTTCCCGGAATTGAGTTTGACCGGATATTCCGTCAAAGATCTCCATTGGGATCTCGCCCTCCGGGCGGAAAAACAAAAAATCTTCGCTCCCTTGCTCTCCCTCTCCAAACGCATTACGATCATTGCCGGCGGCGTGGAAGAAGGGAGCAATTACGGAATCTATAACAGCGCATTTCTGTTTGAAGACGGTGTCGTCCATTCCGCCCATCGGAAAATCTACCTGCCGACATACGGCATGTTCGAAGAGATGCGCTATTTCAGCAAGGGGTCCGGAGTGAATGTGTTTCACAGCAAACACGGTGCTCTCGGAATTCTCATTTGTGAAGATCTGTGGCATGTGTCGCTGCCGTACATATTGGCACATCAAGGGGCGGAGATGATTATCAGTTTGACCGCCAGTCCCACCCGATTGTCCGGCAGCAGCGAAGAGTTGACCACGGCATCGGTCAACCATGAACAACACCGCGCGTATGCCCGGTTGCTTTCCACATACGTGGTGTTTGCCAACAGGGTGGGGATAGAGGATGGAGTGAATTTTTGGGGAGGATCGCAGATCGTTGGTCCTGCCGGAGAAACATTGTCGTCCGCCCCGTTGTTCACCGAAGACCTTATCACCGGAATTGTTGATCGGAATGAACTGCGCCGTGCCCGCCGTTTTTCGCGACATTTTCTCGATGATTCCCCGGAATTCACCATTCAACAATTAAAAAGCACTTTGAAACGAAACACTTAGTCAGTATTTTTGCCATCATCAACTTACTCACGAGGCTGCTGTATGACCACCGAATATAAGGAACCGGGCCCGGTTCTCGATCACGATAATCCCTTCGAATCCATGATGCAGCGTTTCGACAAAGCTGCAGAGATCCTTCAGCTCGAAAAAGGGGTCTACGAATATTTAAAAACGCCGGTAAAACAAGTCACGGTATCGATTCCGATACAAATGGACAACGGCCAAGTCGAAATTTTCGAAGGACACCGCGTGGTGCACAACGATATTCTCGGACCGTCCAAAGGCGGTATACGATACGCACCCGACGTCAACATCGACGAAGTAAAAGCATTGGCGGCGTGGATGACCTGGAAGTGCGCGCTTTTGAATGTTCCGTTCGGCGGAGCCAAAGGAGGTGTGCGCTGCGATCCGTCGAAGTTGACGCAGGTGGAATTGGAAAAAATCACACGGCGGTACACCGCCAACATGATGGAAGTGTTCGGCGACGACAAGGACATTCCGGCGCCGGATATGGGGACCAACGAACAGACGATGGCATGGTTGATGGACACGTACTCCATGCACATGCGAAAGACCGTCAGCGGTGTTGTCACCGGAAAACCGCTCCTCATCGGCGGTTCATTAGGACGCCGCGAAGCGACCGGCCGAGGTGTGATGATCGTAACGCTTGGTGCCATGGAAAAACTCGGACTAAAACCGAAGGAGACGGCCGTGGTCGTTCAAGGTTTCGGTAATGTCGGTTCGATCTCCGCACAACTGATGAAAATGCAGGGTTGCAAGATCATCGGCATCTCGGATGTCACGGGCGGATATTTTAATAAACGGGGGATCGATATCGAAAAAGCGCTGGAACATGTCGCCAAAAACAAAACACTCGGCGGATTTGACGGCGCGGAAAAAATCACACAATCGGAATTGCTGGAATTGGATTGCGACGTGCTGATCCCGGCCGCCAAAGAAGATCAAATCACGCAAAAGAATGCGGCGAAGATCAAAGCGAAGATCATCTCCGAAGGAGCGAACGGACCGACAACGGCAAAAGCCGATCCGATATTAAACGACCGCGGCATCATCGTCATTCCGGACATTCTTGCCAATGCCGGCGGCGTGACCGTGTCGTACTTTGAATGGGTGCAGGACCGCGTCGGATATTTCTGGTCGTTGGACCGTGTCAACCGCCGTTTGGAACGGATGATGAAAGCATCGTTCGACAACGTGTACGACACCGCCGCGAAGCACAAAGTGTCGCTCCGCATCGGCGCGTACATTGTAGCGATCGATAAAGTGGCACGCACGTTGAAGATCCGGGGTATTTACGCGTAACATGTCCGCCGTTCGGATTATCGTCACCATTTTTTCTCTCATGACGATCGTGTCGGCGGACGATGGTCCGCCCGCACGATCGCATCGCGAGATATTGTTCGGCCTCTCCGATTCAATCGTACATCGATTCATCAACGACCAATGGAAAGAGACCGCAGCGCCGGTCTCTCTCCATTTTTCACCGGATACGTTCACGAGGGCTTTGAGGCCGTTGTTGATTCAATCGTTTGTGGGAAGAGAGATGAATGTTTCGGAATCGAACGAGGAGAGTCGTACGAGCATAGAAATATTGGTGACGGAATCATCCGTCGAATTCAGCGACGTGTTTACGGAATCCTTTTTTGGTTCTCAAAAGACCGTTCGGACCGTCCGATTGTCGGTGTCGATGATCGTCCGCGACAGCGGAAATATACTGCGAGCGGTTCCTCTTGCCGTTGGGATTACCGATACGGTTCGGTACTCCGACATCGAACGACTGACCGATAACACTTTTCCGCTCACGTCCGTGCGAACGCCATCCTTGACGTGGTGGGATTCATTGTTGGAACCGGCCATCATCACCATGGCTTCCGCGGTTGCCATTTATTTGTTTTTTACCATTCGAAGCTGACCGATCGACACGCATCAACACATGAACCGTTACCACCACGCGATCGTCGGCATCGTCGCCGTAACGTTGTTGTGTATCGCCGAAATACTTCTTTCGTACTTCTTGAGGAACACAAAGGAACTTACGCCGTCGCCGGCGCCTGTTCCGGAGGTTTTCGTCGTCACATTTACCGCATTTGGGGATGTCAATCTCGGCAGGGCAGTGGGTCAAAAAATATTGAATGGGGACATCCACTATCCGTTCCGTTTTTTTTCCATCGCCGATGATTCTTCGGACATTGTTTTTGCCAATCTCGAGAGCCAGATCTCCGATCAAAAAGGAGAAACGGTCCACCCCCGCTTTAACCTTATCTTCACCGCACCTCCGGAAGCGGTCGCCACACTGCAACAGTCGGGGATCGACATCCTCTCCACGGCAAACAATCATGCCGTCGATTACGGTATTTCCGCCCTTCACGAAACGATCGACCGGCTGCAGAACGCGAACATTCGATTCATCGGAACATCCCGCCGAAAAGAAAATCTCTATCAACCGCTCGTTTTCGAGGAAAACAACATAAAATTTGCTATCTTTGCTGTGACGTCGTTCGTCAATATGACATTTCCCGGCTGGCGGGATTTTGTTGCGGTGGACGACACAATCCGGCTGCTTCCCGAATTGAAGAACATTCGCGATTCTGTGGATGTCATCATCATGAGTTATCACGGCGGAGCGGAATATGTCGCTCGGCCGACGTTATCGGTTCGTCGGTTCGCGGATTGGTGCGTGGAAAACGGCGTGGATCTCTTTTTGGGACATCATCCACATGTTACGTTCGGAGTGCAGCGGTCCGGCCGGTCGTTAATCGTCCATTCACTCGGTAATTTTGTTTTTTTCCAGCCGCAAAAATATTGGACGCAGCGGAGTTATGGAATCAAGTTTCTTATCACGAAAAAAGATACGACGGCTGTCGACATCGCACGGTTCATTCCGTTGGATGTTTCGCTGCAAACTCGGCGGCTGATCGATACCTCAGAACGAAAAAAACTTTATGAACGCACGCAACAACTCTCCAATTTCGATCTTTCGCCGTATTGGCAATAAATTTACCGGCTCCGTGTTCCTGTGGTGTGCCGTACTTCCGATGGTCTTTGTGGCCGCTTGTTCCTCCACGCAGGAGATCGAGACCATACCGGTCGAAGAGCGGTTCGCCCGGGCGAAAATGTTGTTCGACGACGAAACGTATCTGGAAGCATCGGAAGAATTTAAAATCATCACCGTGCAATTCCAGGGGAGCGAATATGCGGATGATGCGCAGTTTTATCTTGCCGAATGCCGGTTTAACAGGGGAGAGTATATTCTCGCTGCCGCGGAATATGACAATCTCGTCCGGTTGATGCAAAGCAGTCCGTTTGCAACCGTTGCCCGCTACAAACGGGCCGAATCGTACTATCGTCTATCACCCAAGCCGGCGCTGGACCAGAAGTATACGCGGTCCGCATTGGATAATTTCCAGACCTACATTGAATATTCCCCCACCGATAGTCTGGTGAGCGATGCGGAACGGAAAATTACGGAACTGACTTTAAAACTGGCCCAAAAAATGTTCGACGGCGGGACGTTGTATTACCGGATGGAATTTTACCGGGCATCGATCGCCTATTTCGACAAATTAATTCAGGAATTCCATGATTCGCCGTTTGTGGATGACGGAATGTTGTGGAAAGCAAAAAGCCAGAACCAACGGAAAGATTTTGCCGGCGCCCGTCAAACGTTGTCGGATCTCGCCGTGAAATTCCCCGGAACCGATCTCCGGTCCGAGATCGCAGAATTGACCGAACAGATCGATGCAGATGAAAAAGAATTCATCGAAGATCAACAAAAACGGACACTCACCATTACCGAATGAACAATCTGCTCCCTGTCGAATCGCATCAAGCCAATATGACGCAGCTGGTGCTTCCGAACGATACCAATCAACTTGGTAATCTGCTCGGAGGACAACTGATGCATTGGATCGATCTTGTGGCGGCCATTGCGGCGGCACGGCACTCTCGCCGTGTCTGCGTCACGGCATCGGTCGACGATCTCAACTTTCTTCACCCGATTAAACTCGGCGAGGTGGTGACGTTGTTGGCTTCCGTGAACCGGGTGTTCCGGACATCCATGGAGGTCGGCGTGAAAGTCCTTTCCGAGAATATGTTGTCCGGCAAGATTCTTCATGCGAATACGGCATATTTGACCTTTGTGGCGCTGAATGAATCGGGGAAGCCGATCGAAGTCCCGCAAGTGACTTTCGCCACCGAAGAAGAACAGCGGCGGTTCGACGATGCGTTGCGGCGCCGGGAACAACGGCTGGCCCGCCGGAAAAAAATTCTCCACTAATCTCACACTGTGAATGCGGAATACCGGGGACTGTTGTTCGCCGTGCCGATCGTCGATTTTTTTGTTGGTATTGTTCCACACCGTCTGCGGAGTGTTGATCGCGCAATACCGCGAGATCGGCTCTTTGGGAAGGGTGGAACACTATCGAACGGATGCGATCGGAAACTCTCCCGTCTTGTTCCATTATTCCCACCCCCGCGCACCAGATCTGTTGACCTATCGGCCGGATTCCGGAGCGTATTATGTTCTGCAAAATTTTCCCTTCGGCCAATTTCATTCTCCGAAACGTATCGCAACGGGTAAACCGCCCACATCACTGACAACCGGAAATATGAACAACGACGGGCTGGATGATTTTATCGCCGTTCACCGGGAGGAGAACAGGATTGAACTGTTCTTAAGCAATCGAGCGGACTCTTCCTATCGTTCGATTTCGCTCTCCGTGCAATATTATACCGACCGTGCGTTGATCGGTGACATTTCGAACGATAAGATTGCCGATATCCTGTGTTACGGGAAACTGTCCACCGGCATCACGGTGTTTCCAGGAAGAGGAAACGGTGTCTTTTCCCCTGCGCGAAAATTATTCGACGACGTTCCGGTCAGCGATGTGTCGCTGCTGGCTTTAAACGGCGACAACATCACCGATATTTCGCTGCATAATTGGCTGACGAATCAAACGATTGTCTATCTTGGATTGGGGAAAATGAAGTTCGCCGAACAATCGGTCCTTTCGTTTGCCCAGGATACGGTGAAGACGTACTTCGGTGATTTTAATTCCGATCAACTGGCGGATGTGGCGGTGTATTCCACGCAACAGCGTACCATTCAGATTCTGGATGGGGATGGATTAGGAAACTTCTCCTTTGCACAATCGATCGCCATGCGGTCATCCCTGCAGGCCATCGAAGGGGGAACTTTCCGGACGGGGACAAGCACGGATCTTTTCGTGCATGGCGCACCGTCCGACGGTGTGTCGATTGTGATCAACAAAGGGGAAGGTTTTTTTTACGACGAAATACCGTTCGGCACGGTGCCGGCAGCTTCCCATGTGCAGCGAGGGGATTTGAATGGTGACGGGCTGGACGATGTGCTCGTGATGACGGGAGACTCCACGTATGCGATTTATTGGAATTCCCGTACGGCGGAAACAGCACCGGCAAAAATTGTCCGGTATGCGGTCGGTGCACAACCTTTACAGATCTATGTGAACGATTTAAATAACGACGGCAATGACGACCTTGTGATCAGCAACAGCGGATCGGCGACCGTCTCGGTGTTGATCTCCGCACCGAACGGATTGTCCGGCCCGGTCACCGTCGAAACGGCGGAACAGCCGGCAAATGTCGCGCTATACGGGCGTACCGATACGTCGCAAACGTTTTATACGGTCCATCCGGAATCGCAACGGATCTCGTTGATCACCTTCCGTCCCGATCCGGCGGACGGAAAATTCGCACCGGACGAGGTCGAACAATTTTCCATCCCATTGCCGGGAAAACCGATGACCGTACTGCCCGATGTGTCGTTCATGGAAAAAGGGATCTCGCTTTATGTTTTTATGACCGGCGAACGGAATACGATGATTTTTTATCGCCAGGTGAAAGGAACGAAATTTGCGACCAAAAGTCTGTTGCCGCTCATACCGTCACACATGATCATGGCGACGATCAACGACCTGAATTTCGACGGGAAAGCGGACCTGATCTATTTGTACGGAGACGAGCGGCAACGACGGAATATTCTCGGTATCACGATGAACGATTCCACCGGAGAATTTAAAGGAAATGTCTTTTCTGTTCTTCTGCCGGATTCGGTCGTGCGTCGGGCTTCGGTCTTCATCGAGGATGTGAACGGAGACCATATCAAAGATATCGTGTTGTGTACGGTGCCGGGAAACACGCTGCGGTGGTCGCGCGGGAGAGCAGACGGATCGTTCGAACGTTTCGAAATGATCGTGGAAGCGGGTATCATTCATTCTGCCGAACAAATACAATTGTATGACATGGATAATGACGGGATAACCGATATCGTCTTTCTCACACAATCGGATCGGCAGCTCGTATGGCGCAAAGGGCGCGGGAACGGGCGATTTGCGCCGGAAAAAACGATCACGGCACTTCCCGAAAATGCTTCGTTTCGGTGCGGTGATTTTAACGGCGACAATGCGGTGGATGTCGCGTGGACCGAACAATCTCATTCTACTCTTGTCATTCATTATGGCGTCCTGGAATAACATCGTACGATTGACTCTCCTCGCCATACTGTTGCCGTTCTGGACCGACGCACAGCAGGAAAAGTGCGGAACGTTTGCTCAAGTAGAACGTCTCTGGCAGTGGAAACGATTACGGATGGACGGTGCCGCAGCGGCCCGGCCGGCGATGCAGGCCAGCGTGCTGACGCCGAATGGAAAAATCCGTATTCATTATGATACCGCCGGCGTTCATGAACCGGCGATGGTCGATGCCGCCGGGAATCGAATCGCGAACTCCGCACAGCAGTATATCGACACGCTGCGGATCATTTTTGATTCCGTGTGGAATGCGGAAATCACGGCGTTCGGTTTCCATCCGCCGCCGCCGGATAACGGACGAGGAGGGGGAGATGAGTTCGACGTGTATGTGCAGGATCTCGGCGCGGGGTTATTCGGCCAAACCGATATTGAGTCCGATCTTCCCGTCGGCCAGACGAAGTTTAACCAACAATATGCTACGTTCATCCGATTCGACAATGATTTTGGAACAGGGTACCGGACGAAAGGCGTTCCGGCGATGATGGCGACAGCAGCGCATGAATTTCACCATGCCGTTCAAGTCGGCGGTTCCGGTGTGTGGGAGGAAGACCACTTTTACTTCTACGAACTGTGTGCTGAAGCATTGGAGAATGTTGTTTTTTCGGATGCGAGGGATTACATCTTCGATGTTCGCACATATTTCACCAATATCTCCCAGATACCGTTATTCGCACTGCGTTCACAAACAAGTTATCGGGGATATGAACGGGCGATCTGGGGGATGTTTTTGATGAAAAAGTTCGGACCGTCCATCATGAAAGACCTTTGGGAAGAATTACGATCGGTACGGCCGGTGAACGCTTCAGTGGCCGTTTTAAACGCGCGGTTCACTTCCGTGGAGCGAGAATTCGTCGCCTTCACTCTCTGGAATTTTTACACGCAACATCGTGCCGATCCGCAGTATCATACCGATGCAGCGTTGCTGCCGGCCGTAAGCTTGTTTCGGAATATTACGGCAAGCAATAATGCGACGCCGCTCAATATCGTTGCCCCTTCGTTTACGCCCCATTATATTAAGGCCGTCAACGGTTCCGATTCCGCATTTTTTTTGATCTCGACCACCGATATCGCCGATGCGTTGTCCGGCGGAGGTCAATCGTACAGTTCTTCGGTCAGCATCACCACGGATCCGTCCTCCGGTTATCCCGCCGTGTCGCCGTCGATCTATGCTGATTTTTTCCCTTCGGTTGCCGCTCAATGGTCGTACACCGTGATCGGATCGAATGAAGAAAAAGATTGTTTCCCGAATCCGTTCAATCCCGCAACCTCGTCACTTTTGATCCCGGTGACCGGCATCGGTGCCCGTTCCGACGTGACACTCACCATCATTCACGCCGCATCGATGGATGTCGTCTCTTCACAAGCTGCACACTATGCGGCGTTTTCTGGCACACAATATGCAGAATGGAAAGGGAGAGATGACAACGGATCGATGGTTCCTTCGGGAATATATATTTATATTTTATCTCGTGGTTCCATCGTGCAAAAAGGAAAGTTTGCCGTAATTCGATGAAAAAAGTGACCATCACGTCCGAAAGTCTGAAAAAGACCTTCAACCGGAAGATTATCATTCACAACGTTTCGTTTACGTTGAATGAGGGAAGGTCATTGGCAATTACGGGAAAAAACGGTTCCGGCAAGTCAACTTTGGTAAAGATTCTGTGCGGTGTCTTATCACCGACATCCGGCCGCGTCCGATATCATTTTGACGGCAAAGAGACCGGTGCGGACGAATTGTTCCGCCACATCGGTCTCGTGTCACCGTACTTAAATGTTTACGAGGAGTTCACGGCGGAGGAAAATCTGCAATTCATCGCACAGATCAGAGGAATCGGATATCGGAAAGAATCGGCGGAACGATTATTAGCCGATTTTTCGATTTATGATCATCGCAAAAAAGAAGTGAAAAACTATTCTTCCGGCATGAAACAGCGTTTAAAGTATTGCGCGGCACTGCTCCACGAACCTTCTCTGTTGATCATCGACGAGCCGAGTTCCAATTTGGATGAATACGGCATCGCCGCGGTCCGGAACGTGATGAACGAACAAAAAAAACGCGGCGCATTGTTGTTCGCAACCAATGAAAAAGAAGACCTTCCGTTCGCCGACGCACTCCTTGATATCGATGCATTGAATGCAGAGAGATAAATCCGTATTTTATTGACACCGATGAACTCGATACCCGCATATCATGTGATCCGCAAAGAATTTCTGTCCGAATTCCGGACGCGCTATGCTCTGAATGCATTGTTGATGTTTGTCGTGACAACATTGTCGATTATTCTCTTCTCCATCGGAAACGAATCGCCCTCGCAAGAAGTCCTGAGCGGCACGTTATGGATCGTGATATTTTTTTCTGCCATGTCCGGCCTGTCGCGGACATTTATAGCCGAAGAAGAACGGGGGACGTCGTTGTTGCTCCGGCTGATCACGACGGCCAACAGCGTGTTGGTGGGAAAACTGATCTATAATATCTTGCTGATTCTTTTCCTGTCCGTCTTCATTTCGCTGATGTATCTTTTGTTGTTGAAGGAGTTTGTCGTGGTATCGTTCGGGATATTTTGGACGACGGTGTTTCTGGGGAGCGTCGGACTCGGAAGTGCATCGACCATCCTGGCCGCGATCATCGCGAAGGCAAACACCAAAGGGACGTTGTTTCCGGTGTTGGCGTTCCCGGTCTTGCTCCCGTTGTTGCTCACCTGCATCAACGCGACGAAACTGTCGACCGAAGGCGCATTTTTCTTGGAAGCACTGCAGGAATTTCAAATTTTGATATCGTTCACAGTCGTGATGGTGACGGCGTCGGTGTTGCTGTTCGACTTTGTCTGGAAGGATTGATAAAACTATGAAACAATGGTTGAAGATCGCTGTTTCGGTGTGGTTGACGGGAATTATTGTTGTCGCCCTTTCGTTCCCTATGGTGCCGCTGCGGGAGCATTGGTGGCAGTTTCCGCTGATACCCGGATTGGAAGAGAAAGCGCGGAATATTTTATTTCATGTTCCCATGGCATGGACGACCGTTGTCGCATTTATCATGTCCATGTGGTGGGGTATCCAATATCTCCGCAATAATGACCCGGAGTATGATCTCCGGTCCGTTGCGTCTGCCGGATTGGGAATGCTGCTCTGTCTTCTGGCGACATTTACCGGGGCAGTGTGGGCAAAATTCAATTGGGGTGCGTATTGGAACTGGGATCCCCGTCAAACATCGATCTTTATTCTTTTGCTGATTTATGGTGCGTATTTTGTCCTCCGGTCTGCCATCGACGAAGAGACGCAGCGGGCAAAATTATCGTCGGTCTATGCGATCATTGCCGGCTTAACCGTGCCGTTTTTTATCTTCGTGATGCCGCGAATGATGTCTGGATTGCACCCCGGCTCACTCGGCGATGAATCGGGTTCGGGTCCGGTATTGGAACTTAAAATGTCGACGAACATGCTGGTGGTCTTTTTAGGATCATTGTTCGGATTTACGGTGTTATATTTTTGGATGTATTCGCTCAAACTTCGATCCTTACGGATCGAACGGATTTTGTCAGAACAACAAGACCGGGGTTAACCGTGGAATTTCTCTCTCAACATCAATTGTACATCGTGTTATTCATCGTACTGAGCATCTGGTTCGGTTTTTTGGGTTATCTTTTCCGATTGGATGCAAAAATTAAAAAACTGGAAGAACAACTGAAAAAATAAAGGTCATTGTATGAACGTGAAGATCATTGTTGCGGCAATCGTGATCGTTGTTGCGCTCGTTTTCGGTGCGACGACGTTTATGGAAAGTAATATCGAATACATGGATTTTTCTAAAGCACAGTCGGTCACCAAAAAAGTGCAGGTGAAAGGGAAGTGGGTGAAGGAAAAAGAATCATTCTTCGACGCCCAAAAATCCCAATTCACATTTTATATGGTGGATGACAATCAACAGGAAGTAAAAGTGGTGCTCGATGGAGCAAAACCGAACAACTTCGAGATCGCGACGGAAGTGGTCGCCAAAGGCCGTTTTAAGGACGGATATTTTCATGCGAATGAGCTGTTAACGAAATGTCCTTCAAAGTATGAAGGGGACGGGGAAACCGTAAGAAAAACACTTTGAGGTGAACATGTTCGGAGCTATTGCGATCAAGATCGGATTTGCCGCATCGATCCTTTCCACCGTACTATATTATATTCAGCATCGACGCCCGTCGGATGCCGTGCAAAAATATGCACGGCTATTTTATGAAGTCGCCGTGATTTCCATTATCACCGCTTCGGCGCTTCTATTAAATGCCATCCTCACGCATCAATTTCAATATCATTACGTCTGGAACTACAGTTCCACCGATCTTCCGCTCTCCTTATTGATATCGACATTCTACGCCGGCCAGGAAGGGAGTTTTCTCTTGTGGGCGTTGTATACCGGCATCATCGGTACCGTGTTGTTGCGGTATACCGCCAAACGCGGATACGAAGCGGAATTTATGACGGTCTTTTCCGCCATCTTCTCGTTTTTGATCCTGATGCTGGTAGTCAAAAGTCCTTTTAAACCGATCTGGGAACAATTTCCGAACGAGTTGTTGAAGGTCGGCGACATTCCCTCCACTATCTCGCAATTTATTTGGGTCGATCAGGCACGCGGACTATGGGCGCAAATACCGGTGGAAGGGAAAGGTCTGAATGCGCTTCTCCAGAACTATTGGATGGTGATTCATCCGCAAATTCTTTTTGTCGGTTTCACCTCCATGTCCATTCCGTTCGCATATGCCGTATCCGCGATGCTGAAAAGGGATTATGTCAGCTGGATCAAAGTGGCGACACCGTGGACCGTGTTCGGATCGTTAATGCTCGGGACCGGAATCATCTTAGGAGGATATTGGGCGTATGAAACGCTCGGCTGGGGTGGATATTGGGGCTGGGATCCGGTGGAAAATTCCTCATTGGTACCGTGGTTGGTCTGCGTTGCCTCCATTCACACGATGCTCGCACAACGAAAGAACGGCACATACATCAAAACGAATTTTGTGTTGAGTATGCTCTGCTTCATTCTGGTATTATATTCGACATTTTTGACTCGAAGCGGTGTGTTGGGAGAAACTTCGGTCCATTCGTTCGTCGATCCCGGAATGTGGGTGTATTGGTTGCTTTTGATTGTGATTGCAACGTTTGCAACCGTCGGCTTCGGATTGTTGTTCCTCCGATGGAAAGAAATGCCGGTCGTTCCGGTGCAACACACATTGGTCTCGCGGGAATTCGCTTTGTTTTTGGGAGCGGCATCGCTCGTGTTCGCTTCGATTTTCATTTTGATCGGGACATCGTCCCCAATTATCACAAACATTTTGAAAGGAAAAATCTCCGCCGTTGATCCCTCGTTCTATGTGACGACCACATTGCCGCTCGGCGTCGCCATCGCATTTCTCTCGGGTATCGGTCAGTTATTGTGGTGGCAAAATTCTCGTTCAGCGGCATTGTTGCGACAGCTGCTTTGGCCGGCGGTGCTGGCTGGTGTATTTACGGTCATCACATTCATTATGGGTGCGACTCATCTTTCGATGATTATCTTTTTATTCGCTTCATCATTTAGTCTCTTCACAAATATCCTGTGCGGTTATCGGATCGTACAGGGGAATCCGAAGATGGCCGGCGGTGCGCTGGCGCATATCGGAATTGCCGTGATGTTTGTCGGCTTCGTCGCATCCGCAAAGTACGACGATGTAAAAACGGTCAACCTTGAACAGGGAAAAGTGGTCGAAGCACTTGGGTATTCATTAAAATACGTCGGCTATCAACCCATGGAGCGTGGACGGTTCGGATTTACGGTAGAGGTGCGGAATGCCGACGGATCGATGTTTACCGTCACTCCGGTGATGTTCAAAGAAAGCGATGAAGGATCTTTAATCAGAAATCCCGACATCGTCAATTTGTTGACCAAAGATTTTTATGTTTCACCGCTGTCGCTGGAGGTCCCGGAACAAGGGGGACACGATCACAGTGTGACGATTTTGAAGGGAAAGACCGAATCAACGGAAGGACTGAGTATTACCTATAAGGACTACCGGTTCACTCAAACCAAGGAAAAAGGAAATTATTTAATCGTCGATCTGGAAGTGACGAAAGACGGAAAAAAATATTTGGTCCAGCCGACCATGTCCAATATGCAAGGAGAGGTGACCTTCACGCCGGCACCGTTGCCGGATTCCGACATCCGGTTGACGATCAAAGGGATGAATCCGAGTCCGAACGACAACGAAGCGAGTGTAACCGTTACGGTCGAAGGACTGCATGAAGAGACGCCCGCCAAAGGGCCGTCCGTGGAGACGCTGGTGGTGGAAGCGAGTGTCAAGCCGTTCATTAACCTCGTGTGGATCGGAACGGTGATTCTGATCGGAGGGTTTGTCATTACGATCGTACGAAGAATTCAGGAAGTTTCGAAAACCGCCGCATAATTCTGCAGGTCGATACAGGGCGGACGAACGATCTTACAATCGCGTCCGCCAATTCTGCACCATTTCTTTATTGATCCGGATAACGCCGCCGACCTTTGTGCTCGGTATCGGTTCCGGATAATACCGCTGGCAGCACGCATACGCCTCCAAACTTTCCATATTCCAATAGGAGGGACAATTCGCACAATGGATGTTGTTTCCGTCCAGATAAAAATCGTTGGAACGGCACGATTCACTGATACTCATCGCCGTCACGATTTTTCCGCGCGGAGTGACGTATAATAAGATCGGGATCGTTTGAATCCCTTCCGGATCGTTGACACGAACGATGCGGTAATTATTGACCACATCGGCATCCACGACGATGTCGTTACCATCGATCCTTGCCGAGGTCATTCCGCTTTTGATTTTTCCCGGAGCTGCGGAAACACCATAACCGACCGACGGTTGATTGTCAATCACCGGATGATAGGATCGTCCGATCGTCGCGGCAAAATATCCGATGCCGGCAATCAACACGGCGGCCAAAACAGCCATGGAGATTCGCTTGATCCACCGCTGCTCTGCGGTGGGTTCGATCACTTTCAACACGTTACCGCAGTTTAAGCAGACGACCGCCGTACTCAATTGTTGAACACCGCAACGAGAACATTTCATACGTACTCCTACATCGACAGATCAAAAAATGAATGAAGGCCGAGTGGTTCCAGGCTGTAAAACGGTTCCCCGTAGGCGACATTGATCAAACTTCCGAAATGGCGGTCGCGGGCAAAGATCGATTCCAAAAACAATTTTGAAGAAAGCATCGTTTCCCGCTCCTTACTGCGAGGATTGTAGAACTGCGATTCGAAAGCGGCCAATGAGCGCTGCTTCAGCTCATACGTTTCCGACACATCCACGATGAAGGTGGGGGTGAATTCGTATTTTTGCATGAAGTGAAAATATTTCTTCGGACGGAACGGTTCCTGTTTTTTCCCCCGGAAGGTGGTCGGGATCTTTTCCAATCCGCTGTAAAACCATGCTTCCCGGCAAAGGCGGTGAGCATGTTCATGGTCAGGATGCCGCTCCTGCCAATGGGGAATCAGCAGGACCTCCGGTTGATAGTGGCGGATCAGTTGAATCAATCGATGGATGTTTTTTTGATTCACTTCAATATTTCCATCCGGCAGGCCCAAGCTCGCACGCTCCGAAACTCCCAGAATCGCCGCCGCCGCCTCCGCTTCTCGCTTTCGGATCGTTTTGGTTCCGCGGGTGCCTAATTCGCCCTCCGTCAGATCGATGATGCCGGTCTTTTTGCCGGACCGGCTTACTTTGGCTACGGTGGCGGCACACGACAATTCGATATCATCAGGGTGCGCGCCGATTGCAAGAAGATCAAGTTTCATTGTTTTTATTTTGAATATACGGAACGTTTCTCTTATTCGCACTCTTTTGTATATTATTGCATGCCGGAACAAAAAATCATCACCGTTAGCGAGTTGACCCGACAGATCAAAGGAGTGCTGGAACTCGGTTTCTCCGGAATTTGGGTGCAGGGAGAAATCTCCAACTGCAAATTACATTCCTCCGGGCATTTTTATTTTTCGTTAAATGATGAAACGTCCCAAATTGCCGGCGTGATGTGGCGCAGCAGGGTGTCGCAGTTGTTGTTTCGGCCGAGCGACGGAATGAAAGTGATGGTGCGCGGCAATGTGACGGTCTACGAACCACGCGGAAGTTACCAAATTGATTGTCTTCAGATCCAGCCGATCGGCAAAGGGGAACTGCAGATTGCCTTCGAACAGCTGAAACAAAAACTCCTCGACGAAGGGTTATTCGATGCCGAACGAAAAAAACCGATACCGGATTTTCCACGAGCGATCGGCATCGTTACGTCGCCGACCGGCGCGGCAATTCACGATATTCTCACCGTACTTCGCCGCCGAATGCCTGCCGTGGAAGCGATCGTGGTTCCGGTAAAAGTGCAGGGTGTCGGTGCGGCGGAAGAAATCGCCGAAGCAATCCGGCTGCTGAATGAGAACAAATCGGTGGACGTAATGATCGTCGGGCGCGGCGGCGGATCGATGGAGGACCTCTGGGCATTCAACGAAGAACCGGTCGCCCGGGCGGTTTTTGCCTCCGTTATTCCGGTGATCAGCGCCGTGGGCCACGAGATCGATTACAGTATCTGTGATTTTGTCGCCGATTTACGCGCTCCAACCCCCTCAGCTGCCGCGGAAATGGCGGTGAAGGACCGCAGCGATGTCGTTGAACTTATTCGCAATTATTGCTATACTATGAATACTTCAATGACATCGACCGTCGAATCATACAAACATCGCATAGCGCAGCATACTCACAGTTATTCATTTCACAAGCCGCATGATATCCTCCGCCAACGCGGCCAACTGATCGACGAACTGCAACACCGCCTGGATCGGTCCGCGGTGCATCATTACCGATTGATTCATCAAACGGTCGGCTCACTGGCGGCAAGAATCGGTGCATTGGATCCACGGAAGGTTTTGAAAAGGGGATATTCGATCCTCCGGCAAAACGGAAAAATCGTTTCGTCGGTCCGTCGTTTGACACGGGACGTTCCGGCAACCGTGGAACTCAATGACGGATCGGTGCAGGTGGAAATTTCGGACCGGAGAGAATGATGTCAAAAAAAGGACAAAAACAATCGTTCGAACAATCATTAAGCCGGTTGGAAAAAATCGTCTCACAGCTGGAACAGGGAGAGGTCTCGCTCGAAGAATCATTGTCGCTGTATGAGGAGGGGATTGCTCTCGCAAAAGAATGCACCGAGACGCTTTCGAAGGCCGAAATTCGGATACGACAACTCACCAAAGATATTAACGGGAATTTACAATTGACGGATTTTGAAGAGTAATGGAGAAATCACAATCGAAATTTTTAGAATTTATTGATACACCCGCCGATCTCCGGAAGCTGGATATTTCCTCTTTACGGGCGGTATGCGGTGAAGTGCGGGAATTTTTGGTCGATTCCGTATCAAAGACCGGCGGTCATTTGGGAGCAGGACTCGGCGCCGTGGAATTGACCGTAGCATTGCACTATGCCTTCAACACGCCGGAGGATAAACTGGTGTGGGACACGGGCCATCAGGCATACCCACATAAAATTCTGACAGGGCGCAAAGACCGGCTGCATACCATTCGTCAATTGAACGGTTTGAGCGGATTTCTGCGCAGGGATGAAAGCGAATATGACACGTTCGGCGCAGGGCACGCCAATACGGCGATCTCCGCGGCATTAGGCATGGCCACAGCGCGGGATTTTGCGAAGAAAAATTTTAAGGTCGTGTCGATCGTCGGCGACGGGTCGCTGACCGGCGGTATGGCGTACGAAGGATTAAACAACGCCGGCGTTTTGAAGAAGGACATGATCGTTGTGTTGAGCGACAATAAAATGGTATCGCTATCCACCATCAATCCGAATCTCTGGTCGCTGCATAACTATTTCGCGGAAGCGCTCACTCACCCGACCTATAATAAGTTTAAGGCGAACGTCTGGGACCTGACCGGAAAACTGGATTCATTCGGTGACCGCTTGCGCAGTGTTGCCGGAAAATTGGAGCGCGGCGTGAAGGCGGTGGTGACACCCGGCATGATGTTCGAAGCGATGGGATTCCGGTATTTTGGTCCGTTCAACGGACACAACGTCGTAAAGCTGGTAGAAATTTTCCGGCATGTGAAGGAATTGAAGGGTCCGATCCTCATTCATCTGATCACGGAAAAAGGAAAAGGATACGAACCGGCGGAGAAAGACGCGGCGAAACTGCACGGCGTGACGCCGTTCGACAAGATCACGGGGCTTTCGCCGAAATCGACCGCTCCTGCAACCTACACCAAAATTTTCGGATCGGCCGTTGTAGAACTCTGCCGCCAGAATCCCACCGTGGTC
This sequence comes from uncultured Chitinophagaceae bacterium, assembly GCA_964603685.1. GTDB lineage: Bacteria > Bacteroidota > Ignavibacteria > UBA10030 > UBA8401 > UBA8401. Next base: position 64,643 of record CAZRWF010000002.1, on the reverse strand, counting down.
GGCATCACTGCCGCAATGCCGGATGGGACCGGATTGGACATTTTACAAAAAGCGATGCCGGAACGGTTTTTTGATGTCGGTATCGCCGAACAGCACGCCGTCACCTTTGCTGCAGGGATGGCGACGGAAGGATATATTCCGATCGTCGCGATCTATTCCACTTTTATTCAACGCGCTTTTGATCAAATCGTTCATGATGTTTCGTTGCAAGATCTCCACGTGGTATTCGTCATGGATCGGGCCGGTTTGGTCGGCGCGGATGGACCGACACATCACGGCGCATTGGATCTTTCATTCCTCCGGTGTGTTCCGAAGATGATCATTATGGCGCCGAAGGATGAGAACGAACTGCGGGATATGCTGTACACCGCCGTGGAACAGAAGAACTGCCCGGTGGCAATTCGATATCCCCGCGGAAATTCTACCGGCGTGGCGTTGAAGGAAAAATTCGATCTCATCCCGGTCGGGAAGGCAGAACGCGTTCGTTCCGGTCAGGACGTTGCGATCCTCGCTGTCGGGACAATGGTTGCACAATCGTTGAAGGCGGCGGAAATTTTGGAAAAGGAGGGGATCCTCGCGGAAGTGGTGAACATGCGGTTCATCAAGCCGTTGGATGTTGAATGTTTGGAATCGATCGCCGGACGTTTTTCCACCATCGTCACGGTGGAAGAAAACAGCGTGCTTGGCGGATTCGGATCAGCCGTTTCGGAAGCATTGACCGTATTACAAGTCCGCAATGTGAAATTAAAGATCCATGGCCTGGCAGACGGTTATGTTCCCCACGGCACTCCTGCCGAGCTGTTACAGATGACAAAATTGGACGGAAACGGAATAGCGGCCGTGGTGAAAGAATTTTATCAACAACAGACGCAGCAATCTCAGCTGCCGGGAAGAAAAGCGCAATGAGTGCATCGGAACAGAAAGTCATGCGGCCGAAACTCGGAATCGTCGGCCTCGGATGGATCGCCCAGGTATTCCATCTGCCCATTTTGTCGAAGTTAACCGATGTGGAGATCGCATGCGTGTGCGACCGTGATAAGACGCGTGCACGCGCCCTTGCGGAAAAATACGGGATCTCACGATATTATACTTCCTATGAGCAGATGCTGGCATCGGAAGACCTGCATGCCGTCGATATCTGCACCTCCACGGATGCCCATAAAGAGATCGCCATCGCCAGTCTCGAATCCAAAAAAGATGTGTTTGTGGAAAAACCGATTGCCCGCAAGCTGGAAGAGGCCGTGGCGATCGCCGAATCGGTGAAAAAAAATAAACGGAAATTAATGGTCGGAATGAACCATCGATTCCGGCCGGATACGATGATGCTCCGGAGTTTTATCGATAACAGCGAATTGGGCAAGATCTTCTATGCAAAAGCGGGCTGGCTGAAAAAACCATCGTCGGAAAGTTTATGGTTTCAGCAAAAAGAAATGTCCGGCGGCGGGGTCTTTCTCGATATGGGGATCGTTATGCTCGATCTCGCGTTGTGGATGACGGGATATCCGGAAGTGCAGCGGGTGAATGCCATGAACTATAATCACAAAACGAAAGTGGAAGATTCGTCGGTGGTGTATCTGACGATGAAAAACGGCGCAACGATCACGATTGAGGTCAGCTGGAATTTTCACATCGAAAACGAATTGTATTATTGCAATATCTACGGGGAACAAGGAAGCGGAAAGATCAATCCGCTGATGATCCATAAAGAAATGCACGGAAACGTGGTCAACGTCACTCCCGTGAAGACCGATACCTCGCAAAATGCATTAAAAAAATCGTATGAAAACGAATTAAAACATTTTGCCGGATCACTGCGCGGGATTCATCCCGTTATTTCCACCGCACAAGAGGCGGTACAACGGATGAAAATCGTCGACGCCATTTACAAGTCAGCCACACGGGGTAAAGAGATCTCGTTTCAATGACATACATCGAAACCGACCATCGAGACATTGTTCATCCCGTTCTGCGATGACAATGTCTTTTTTTTTATGAGTGTACGCCGAAGTGATAGTTTTTGGATGCAGCGATGTTTGCGCCTTGCGGCAAAAGGGGAAGGTTCCGTCAGTCCGAATCCGTTGGTCGGCGCGGTGATCGTTAAAGGCGGGCGTTTGTTGGGGGAAGGATATCACCAACGGTATGGCGGTCCGCATGCGGAAATTAACGCGTTGGAGGATGCGCGGCGGAGAGGAGCGGATGTGACCGGAGCAACGATGTACGTGAATTTGGAACCGTGCTCCCATCACGGCAAAACGCCCCCTTGTGCGGAAGCCCTCATCCGGAGCGGTATTAGGCGAGTCGTCATCCCGATGATCGATCCCAATCCCCGGGTTGCCGGCAAGGGCGTTCGAATGTTAAAACGTCATCGCATCCCATGCCGCATCGGCGTCTGTAAAAAAAATGCAGCATTGCTGAACGAACGGTTCCTCACGTTTATCACCGCCAATCGGCCGTTCATTGCTCTCAAGGCGGCCCAATCGGCGGATGGATTTATCACCGGACCGAACACCGCCGACCGGTGGATTACCACACTACAATCGCGCAGAGAGGTGCACCGCTTGCGCGCCCGATATGACGCTATTTTGGTCGGTGCAAACACCGTTGCGATCGACAATCCGGAATTGACCGTTCGGCATGTGAAAGGGAAGAATCCCATCCGTATCGTACTCGACGGAAAAATGTCCGTATCCGTGCGCTCCAAGATTTTTAATGCCGCCGCTTCGACGATCCTGTATACCGCTCACAACAACACGGCCGCCGTGAGGGAAAGAATAAAACAACTTCGGTCAAAAGGGATTACCGTCGTCGAACTTCCGGCGAAGAACGGGAAAATCGCCATTCCGGCTGTGTTGGACGATCTCGCATCCCGGGGAATCTCCTCCGTTTTGGTCGAGGGCGGTCAACGGATCTATAAAGAATTTTTGGAGTCGCGATCGGCGGATATTCTTTATCTCTTCACCGCGGGAAAAAAACTGCGGTCCGGACTGAAAACTTTTGACGGAATTTCAGTATCTTTCCGTATGTTTCGGCGGAGAACCGGTCGCTTCGGCAGCGATCGGTTCCATGAATATGCCGTTCGATATCGCCCTCATTGACAGACGTATGATGATAAAAACTGCGGTTCTGCTTATGTCCTTCATACAACTCTCCGCTGCGCAGCCGGATCGGTATTCCGGACTCGGAAAAAACATCGAGACACTGCTCGCCGGTGTGCGGGGAACATACGCCGTTGCCGTGATTGATCTGCAAACATCCGATCGGTTGATCATCAACGGAGAAATGTTATTCCATGCCGCCAGCACGATGAAAACTCCCGTGATGGTCGAGGTTTTTCGTCAAGCGGCGGAAGGAAAATTCTCGTTGGACGACTCGATTCTTGTGAAGAATGAATTTCAGAGCATCATCGACGGTTCCTCCTATTCCATGGATTTATCGGACGACAGTGACGACGGACTCTATCATCGAATCGGGAAAAAAGAGACGATCCGTTCTCTGGTGTTCAAAATGATCACGGTCAGCAGCAATCTGGCGACGAACATCCTCATCGGCATCGTCGGTGCAGAGAATATCATGGCCACGTTGCATTCTCTCAAAATCACTTCAGTGAATGTTCTTCGCGGCGTGGAAGATTCTAAAGCGTTCCGGGCAGGAAAAAACAATACGACCTCCGCGTTGGGATTGGGGCTGCTCTTTGAACAGATCGCGCGCAAAAACGTTGTTTCACCGAGCGCCTGCGACGAAATGATTGATATTCTGAAAGCTCAGCAATTTAAGGATATGATTCCGGCGCAACTTCCCGCCGGTGTGGTGGTCGCGCATAAGACCGGTTCCATCACCAATGTGCAGCACGACTCCGGCATCATGTATTTGCCCGATGGCCGGAGCTTTGTGATCGTCCTTTTGTCCAAAGACCTTCCGAACAACAAGTCGGGGATAGAAACGATCGCAACGATTTCGAAAATGATTTATGACGGAGTCACTCGTTAACGTATGTTCACCGGAATAGTGGAAGAATGCGGAACCGTTCGATCGGTGCGGACGATCGGCGGGGGCAAAGAATTGACCATCGTCTCGCCGACCGTGAGCACAACTTTGCGGATCGATAACAGCATATGCGTCAACGGTGTGTGTCTCACCGTCGTTCGGCGGACCGGGAAAACGTTTGTCGTTCAAGCGGTGGAAGAGACACTGTCGAAGACCAATCTCGGCACGCTGTCTGCCGGATCGCTCGTGAACCTCGAACGATCAGTGCGGCTCTCCGATCGGTTGAGCGGGCATATCGTTCAAGGACATGTCGATTGCACCGGCCGCGTTGTCGGCATCCGGACATTGGCGACCAGCTGGTTGGTCACCATTTCGTTTCCGAAACGGTTCAGGAAATATTTGATACCGGTCGGATCTGTCTGTGTCGACGGGACAAGTCTGACGGTGGCGCGATTGGGAAGGGATAATTTTACGGTGGCAATTATTCCGTTCACGTATGAACATACGGTCTTTCGGAAATACCGCACGGGGAGCACGGTCAACATCGAGTTCGACGTTCTCGGAAAATATCTGGAAAGTTTGACAAAATATTCATCATGAAAAAGCCGAATCTTTTTATCCGTTTGCTGCAGTCCAAATCGATTCGTCCCATCTATTGGATTTCCGGTACGTTATTCATCGGATTGTTCGTGATCGATTCGTTCGTTATGCCGTACTACGTGAACAAGGGGGGAACCGTCACGGTGCCGAACGTTGTCGGACTCAGCGAAGATGAAGCAAAACGATTGCTCGATTCTCTTCAATTCGTTCCAAAACGGGGAGAAGTGCGGCAGGATAATACGTATCCGGTAGGGCATGTGATATTGCAAAACCCGGCGGCCGATCAGACCGTGAAGACGGGCCGGAGAGTGTATTTGACGATCTCCGGCGGGGAACAAGATGTTATTGTTCCTTCGCTGCGCGGCCGTTCGATACGGGATGCTAAATTTGCTTTGGATCGGGCAGGATTAAAACAGGGAGCGATTCAGTACCAAGTGTCGATCGAATTGCCCGAAGGTACGATCATATCGCAAGACATTCCGGCCGGAAGCAAAGTCCGCAAAAATACGTATATCAGCGTTCTGGTGAGCGCCGGCGAATCGATTGACAGTATTTTTGTTCCGGCGTTGATCGGAAAAACATTTTCGGAAGCGCAAAAAATTCTGAAAGAAAAAGGTTTGCGGATCGGCAACGTAACCTACCAATTGAATGACGAACTGCTTCCGAATACCGTGATCGATCAACTGCCGCGGGAGAACGAAGTGGTGACGACGCAAAAAGAGGTCGACCTTTTTGTTGTTCAGGCTCCGGACAAAACTGGGAAAAAACTACCGTAGGATCGTCACCATGAAACCCATCAACGCCATGATCTGTCCGTCGCTCCTTTCCGCTGATTTTTCCGCGTTGGGGGATGACATTCGGCGTGCCGAGGCCGCCGGGGCGCAGATTTTTCATCTTGATATCATGGACGGACATTTTGTGCCCAACATCAGCTTTGGTCCGGGCATTGTAAAAACGATTGACGGAATAACGTCGAAAACGCTCGACACCCATTTGATGATCGAAAATCCCGATCAATATCTTGAACGCTTCAAAGAAGCAGGGGCCGATATTCTCACCGTCCACGTCGAAGCGTGTACGCATCTGCATCGCACCCTTTCGCGGATCAAAGAACTCGGCATGCGCGCAGGAGTCAGTTTAAATCCTTCTACGCCGTTGTCCACAGTGGAGGAGATTCTTCCGCTCGCGGATCTGGTCCTGATCATGTCGGTGAATCCCGGTTTTGGCGGACAGAAATTTATCGAATCCAGTGTGCAAAAAATCTCGAACCTCTCCCGTATGATTACGGACCGCGGTCTCTCAACAATCATCGAAGTGGATGGCGGTATTGACGAACGTACCATCTCCCGTGCCTATACGGCCGGAGCGCGGTATCTTGTCGCCGGCAATGCCATTTTCGGGGATCGAAAGATCGAATCCAATTATCAGACACTCCTCTCAACATTACCCACATCTCCATGACGTACGCTCTCAAAAATGTGAAGATCGTCACCCCGTTCCGCATTGTGGACAACGGTGCGATCGTCGTTTCCGGAAAACAAATTGTCAACATGGGAAAGATCTCCGATGTACAGATCGCATCCGATGTTCCCGTCTATGACCTCAAAGGAAAAACCGTCACGCCCGGATTCATCGATTTACTGGTCCACGGCGGAGGAGGGAAAGGTTTTGCTGACGACAGCGACGATTCCATAAAAACAATTTCGGATTTTTTCTTTGCGCACGGTACCACGGGAATGCTCGCTTCGCTGTTCAGCAAAAAGATCGATCTGTTAAAAAAGGATGTCGACCGGATTGCCAGTTATTCAGAGAAGCATACGGACTCCAACATCTGGGGCATTCACATGGAAGGTCCGTTCATCAACCCGTTGATCAAAGGTGCGCACAAAATCGAATATCTCTGGGAACCGAATGTTGCGCAATGGAACGAACTGAATGCCTCCGCCCGCGGATCCATTAAGATCATGACTATTGCACCGGAACTTCCCGGGAATATCGACGTGATCAGGGCGGCGGCCAGTCAGGGTGTGGTACCTTCCATCGGCCATACGCTGGCATTGTACGACGACATAGAAAAGGCGATCGACAACGGTGCCGCCCATGTCACCCATATGTTTAATGCCATGCGCCCGTTCCATCATCGCGAACCGGGCATTATGGTGGCTGCATTGCTGCGGAACGAATTAAAAGTGGAGTTGATCGCCGATGGTATTCATGTGGATCCGATTGTGATCAAGCTGTTGCACAATATCAAAGGAAGCGGAGGAATCATTCTGGTCACGGACGCCATTCGTGCGAGCGGAATGCCGGACGGGGATTATCACTTTATGGATCAAAAGATCATTGTAAAAAACAAAAAAGCATTTTTGGAAAACGGTACATTGGCCGGAAGTACATTGACGATGAACGAAGCGGTCAAGAATATGGTCACGATGGTCGGCATCCCGCTCACGGATGCCGTACGGATGGCGTCCCTCAACGGCGCGAAGGTGCTCGGTTTGGAACACCAAAAAGGAATCCTGGCAGTGGGAAAAGATGCCGATCTCGTCGTGATGGACGATGAGTTTAACGTCCACGGCACCATCTACGAAGGCAAAATAAAATATCAACGGAACGGACTTTTCACCAAGTAATTTTTTCGATCGATCGCGTAAACACCCGGTGTTGTTTTACCGGGTTTTTTTATTTTAAATATTATTTGACAAAAAGATACTTTAACCTTATATTTTAAGAAAATATGATGTTAAACCTAAAAGATTAAGGTTATTATGAATTCGGCTTACCATTTGGACGAAATTGATATTCAATTATTGGATATTTTGCAAAAAAACGGCAGAACCCGGAGAAATGATCTCGCCCAGTCGGTTGAACTCACGATCCCCTCGGTCAGCGAACGATTAAAAAAACTGGAAGAAAACGGCATCATTACGGGTTATACGGCATTTATTGATCCCAAAAAAGTGGGGAAAGATATCACCGCTTTTATCACCGTCACCGTCGACTCTTCCAAACATTACGGTTCATTTATTGACCATGCAAAATCCACGGATGAAATATTGGAGGTGCATTCCGTTACCGGTTCGGGGACTCATTTATTGAAGATCCGCACAGAAAACACATCCACACTGGAGAAATTACTTTCGAAAATCCAAGCATGGTCCGGCATCGTTAACACCACCACAAGCATTGTCTTATCAACCATGAAAGAAACCAACAAACTTAAAATCACAAAACCAAAATAAGGAAAAACCATGAGTAAACAGGTGAAACCGGTGTCGACATATTTTGGAGAGAATATTTTCGATCTCCCCAAAATGCAGCAAATGCTTCCGAAAAGTGCCTTTGAAAAGATCCAAAACGTGATCAGCAAAAGCGAGAAGCTCGACCGTGATACCGCAAATATCGTCGCAATTGCGATGAAAGATTGGGCAATTGCCAAAGGGTGCACACATTATACGCATTGGTTCCAGCCGTTGACCGGATTCACCGCCGAAAAACATGATTCGTTTATCGATTATGGGGACGGCGGAAAGATCATCGAAGCCTTTACCGGCAAACAATTGATCCAGGGTGAACCCGATGCATCGTCATTTCCGTCGGGCGGTATCCGGGCGACATTCGAAGCCCGCGGATACACGATTTGGGATCCGACGAGCCCCGTGTTTATTATGGAATATCCTCATGGGAACACACTGTGCATTCCCACGGTCTTCATTTCGTACACCGGCGAAACGTTGGATAAAAAAGCACCGTTGCTCCGCTCGATCGAAGCGTTGAATCAGTCCGCCATGCGGATGTTAAAACACTTCAATAATCCCGCCAGCAAAGTATTTTCCACCCTCGGCGTCGAACAGGAATATTTTTTGATCGACCGGGAATATTACAACTCACGGCCCGACTTGAAACAAACAGGCAGAACATTGTTCGGACGGACGCCGGCAAAACATCAGCAGCTCGAAGATCAATATTTCGGCAATATACCCGAACGCGCCTTCGCGTTTATGACCGAAATCGAACATGAGTCGTACAAACTCGGCATTCCTCTGAAAACGCGCCACAACGAGGTCGCTCCGAATCAGTTCGAAGTCGCGCCGATTTACGAAGATGTCAATGTTGCGATCGATCATAATCAGATATTGATGGATTTGATGGACCGGATCGCCCAACGGCACAACCTTGCCGTGTTGTTACACGAAAAACCGTTCGCTTCGGTGAACGGCAGCGGCAAACACTGCAATTGGGCGTTGGGGACGGACAAAGGGGAAAATTTACTCAATCCCGGGAAAACACCGCAATCCAATCTGCAGTTTCTCGTCTTCCTTGTCGCCACCATCAAAGCGGTGTACAAACATTCCCGTTTATTGCGCGCTTCCATTGCGACCGCCCACAATGACCACCGGCTCGGTGCGAATGAAGCGCCTCCGGCCATCATCTCCGTATTTCTCGGCGAATTGCTGACCCGCGTGTTGGATGATCTCGAAAAAGGGAAAGTGACCACGAATACCGATGAAGCATGGCTGAATATCGGGATCGACAAAATTCCCGAAATCCCGAAGGATAATACCGACCGTAACAGGACCTCGCCGTTCGCCTTCACCGGAAATAAATTCGAATTCCGCGCCGTCGGTTCCAGTCAATCGCCGTCGACGCCGATCACCGTATTAAATACGGCCATGGCCGAATCGCTGGATGATCTTCGCACGCAAATCGAAAAACTGGTCGGAGGGGGAAAAGACCTCACCTCCGCCATCGTCACCGTGCTGCGGAAGACGATCGCGGAATCCAAAAAAGTGCTCTTCAGCGGCGACGGATATTCCGATGCCTGGCATAAAGAAGCGGCAAAACGAGGATTGCCGAATTTGAAGACATCGCCCGAAGCATTGACGGCATTTCTCACCAAAGAAGCAGAGCATCTTTTTACGCAATATAAAGTGTATTCCGAAAGGGAACTCGAAGCGATCTATCACATTGACATCGAAAATTATGTGAAACAGGTGGAGATCGAGGCACAGGTGGCAAAAACAATGGCGACGACGCTCTTTTTCCCGGCAGGAACCACCTACATAACCGACCTTACGCAAACGGTCGACGGATTAAAATCCGTCGTTGGCCGAAGCGATAAGGGGGTCAAAACCATCACCACGGTCGTCAAAAATATTTCATCGTTGGTGTCCCGGCTTCACCTGGAGCTGACGGCACTGGAAAAACAATTGGCGGCGGCTCGTAAAGTGGAGGATATCAAGAAAAAAGGATCAACGTATCTCGGTGTCCGCAAACAAACCGAAGTCGTACGGGGTATCGTCGATACGCTCGAAGAAAGTGTTTCGGCGGATCTGTGGCCGGTTCCGAAATATTCCGATATGATCGTTGGATTGTAGATCAGTGCATTATATCGTGAAGGCGAATCCCCGGAGTGATCCGGGGATTTTTTTTGCGCATTGCTTCTCCGTCCTGTTTTTTCTATTTTTCTGCACAAAAAATTGAGGATGGAATGGATCTCTCCGCACTGATCAGAACAATTCCCGATTTTCCCAAGAAGGGGATTATGTTCAAAGATATTACCACGGTTCTGCAGGATCCGGCAGCGCTCCATTATTGCATCGAAACGATCGCCGAACGATACCGCGGTCTGTCGATTACGAAAGTCGTCGGCATCGAATCGCGCGGTTTCATCATCGGAGCGGCGGTGGCGGACCGGCTGAACGCGGGTTTTGTACCGATCAGAAAGCCGGGGAAACTGCCCTTTACCACTGTCCGTCAAGAGTATCAGCTGGAATACGGTACAGATGCCATTGAAATCCATTCGGACGCGATCCGGCCCGGTGAAAACGTTTTGCTGCATGATGATGTTCTCGCCACCGGCGGAACGATGGAAGCCGCCTGTTCTCTCGTTCGCCGGCTCAAAGGGGAGATTGTCGGACTTTCATTTCTTGTGGAATTATCCTTCTTGCACGGGCGAAAAAAATTCGCCGGCGTGCCGATCCATTCACTCGTCGACTATTCCCGCGAGACATGAAAACCATCATTGAACCGTTCAAGATCAAATCGGTGGAACCGATCCGTTTCACGACTCCGGAAGAACGGAAAGACATCCTTCGCAAAGCGCATTATAATCCTTTTTTGATCGATGCTGACGACGTATTGATCGATCTCTTGACCGACAGCGGTACTTCCGCCATGAGCGCGAAGCAGTGGGCGGGGATTATGGAAGGGGATGAATCGTATGCCGGAGCAAGAAGTTTTTACCGGTTTGAACGGGCCGTCCGTTCGTTGACCGGCCTCACGCACATCATTCCCACGCATCAAGGGCGAGCGGCGGAAAAAATACTCTTTTCGATCATCGGCGGTCCGGGAAAGTACATTCCGAACAATACGCATTTTGACACCACCCGCGCCAATGTGGAATTCAGCGGCGCCGTGGCGGTGGATTTTCTGACCGAAGAAGGAAAACGCCCCGATGTGATCGCACCGTTCAAGGGGAATATGAATATCCCCGCGTTGGAAGAATTTATTCAACGGACCGGCCCGGAGAATATACCGGTCTGTTTTATTACGGTCACAAACAATTCCGGCGGCGGACAGCCGGTTTCGATGCACAATATTCGGGAGACAAAAGCGGTTTTAAAAAAATACGGTATCCCGCTGTTTATCGACGCGTGCAGATTTGCGGAGAATGCCTTTTTCATTAAAAAAAGAGAAAAGGGGTATGAACATGTCAGTCCCCGTGCCATCGCCGAAGAGATGTTTTCATACGCCGACGGCGTAACGATGAGCGCGAAAAAAGATGCGATCGTCAATATGGGAGGATTTTTGGCGTTGAATGATGACGCCCTGGCAACACAAGCGCGCAATTTATTGATCGTCACCGAAGGGTTTCCGACGTACGGCGGATTGGCCGGACGGGACCTCGAAGCGATCGCGCAAGGATTAGAAGAAGTGCTGGATGAACATTATTTGACTTACCGATTACGTTCGGTAGAATACCTCGGAAATAAACTGACGGAGATCGGCATACCGATTCTTCAACCGCCCGGAGGACATGCCATTTACATCGATGCAAAACAATTGCTGCCGCACGTGCCGCCGGATCAGTATCCCGGCCAATCGGTCGTTTGTGCATTGTATTCTCTCGGCGGAATCCGTTCCGTCGAGATCGGAAGCGTGATGTTCGGAAAGTATGATCACGATGGAAAACTCCTCTCACCGCCGATGGAGTTGGTGCGTCTGGCGATTCCGCGACGGGTGTACACGCAAAGTCACATCGACTATGTGGTGGAGTGCAGCGTCGAGCTGTTTGCCGGCCGAACCTCTCTGCGCGGATACACCATAACGTATGAAGCGCCGCAACTGCGACATTTTACGGCACACTTCACGCCGCGCGGATCATAATTCGCTGCTTCCCGTTCCCGAAGTGAAATTATCCGCTGTTTTTCATTGCAAGCCCGCGCAAATCTTCGTATTTTTCTCTTCATATGATTGTCTGCCCGGTCTGTCAGCATTCGAATGACGATTTTGCCGTTACCTGTAGCGCTTGCGGCAGTTATGTGCAGGACCGGGTGCCGAATCTGGATTTTTTTTCGATGATCTGGCTCATCATCGAATCGCCGGAACAGGCGTTCAAAAAAGTGATCATTGCCGAACATAAAAATTTCGTCCTTTTCCTCGGATTGTTTTTCGGCATCGGCTCTTTTTTTACACTGTTGTGGGGATTTCGCTCCGGCAATTCGTTCGACAATCTGTTCCCGCTTCTGTTATTCGGTTCGGTCGTCGGTGCAATTTTCGCCATTCCTATGTTTTACGCGCTTGCCGGAACGGTACACGGATTCAGCCGGTTGTTGAAAGGTAAGGCCGCGTTCAAAGAAACGTACGGCATCGTCGGTTGGTCGCTGGTCCCGGTGATGTTGTCGGTGGTCTTCATCCTTCCGCTGGAATTGGGCACTCTCGGATTATTGTTGTTTTCCACCAATCCATCGGCGCTGGAAGTAAAGCCGGAAATCACGGTGACGTTGTTGGCGTTGGACGGAGCGTGTGTGTTGTGGAGCGCGCTGTTGGGCATGAAAGGTTTACGCATGGCGCATCGTTTTTCCGCCGTCACCAGCGCCATGGTAATGATCCTCTCGGTGGCCGTGGTAGCAATGTTATTTATCGTTATTTATTCATCATTTAATATCTAGCAAAGGAAATCAATTTCGATGGGAAAAGTCATTCTCACCGTCCAATACGACGTAAAAGACGGAAAACGGAACGAATATCTTACGGCGGTCGAAAAATTAAAGGCCCATTACGCGACCAATCAGTTCGTTTCCTATTCGGTCTATGAACAACGGGGGAAGCAAAATTCCTTCGCCGAGATTTTTATGGCGCATTCGGAAGTTGCGTATAAGAAGTTCGAAGAAAGCGAAGACCAAACCGCCGACGATCTGACGGCCTTGCTGCAGGATTTCGTCGACGGTAAAACGCGGTATACCACGTATATGGAAACGAAGTAATTCGCATGGCCACCCGCGATCCGATTGCGTTGTTGATGAAGGAACACGATGAAGCGTTGACCAAGCTGCAGCTTCTGAAAAAAAACGCACAGGAAATAAAAAAAAAGGGGTATACCGAAAAGACCTTCAAGTCGCTTTTAAAGGCGGTGGAATATGTGGACGAAGAGGTTCGCGTCCACAATAAGCATGAGGAAGATGCGCTGTTTCCGGTCGTGGAGCGGTACGTTGACGGACCAACCTCCGTTCTGCGCGACGATCATGCAAAGATGGCCAAAATTTACAAAAAACTGCACTACAGCATCAAAGCGATTCAGGAAAATAATGACGACCGCGTGGCACGCCAGGAACTGTGTGAATCGGCTGAAGAGATCGTGCACCTCATGGTCAACCATATCCACAAAGAAAACCATATTCTCTTCCCGATGATTCAGCGATTTTGCACCAAAGAAGAGATCCGGGAAATCGCGAAAAAACTTCTCTAAAACTATCGATGAGAGACAAAAAAAAAGGACGCTGATGCGTCCTTTTTTTTTGTTTCGCCACACGGCAATTAATTTCGCTTTTCCAATGTCATGGTAGCGGTGATCGTCTCCGTTTTATTGCGTATAAAGCGCACTTCGATCACATCTCCCGGTTTATATTCCTGCAGAGCATAGGTGTAGTCATAAACATTTTTAATGTCATGCTTTCCGAATTTGATGATCACATCCCCTTTCTGTAATCCGGATTTTGCGGCCGGGCTGTTCTCGCGCACGCCGGAGATCAACATGCCGTTAGCGTCTTCGGAATAGTCCGGAATCGTACCGACATACACGCGGAATCCCTGCCGCATTCCCCCTTGATCCTGCGATTGTGTCTTCTGGAAATCGGGGCGGGCAGAAGCGGTATCGATCGCAATCGCGATGTTCGACGCAAAATGGAGGATCGATTCCATTCCTTCGTAGTTGATCTTCCCGGCATCATCCGACGGTTTATGATAATCATCATGAATGCCGGTGAAAAAGAACAACACCGGGATATTCTGTGCATAGAAAGAAGAATGGTCGCTGGGACCGAAACCGTCCTTCACGAATTTTAAATGAAACGTCGAATCGCTGTTTTGTTTTTTTAACATCGCTTCCCAGCCGGAAGAGGTCCCGGTCCCTTGTACGGTCAACGCACGTTCTTTAAGCCGTCCCACCATGTCGAAGTTCACCATTGTGACGGCGTGAGAAAGAGGGGAGGTCGGGTGTTTCGTATAATAGGCCGATCCGAGCAGACCCATCTCTTCGCCGGAGAAGGCCATAAAGAGAATATTACGCCGCAACACGGACCGGTATTCGCCCAAGCGTTTGGCGAGTTCGATCACCACGGATGTTCCCGACGCATTGTCGTCCGCACCGTTATGAATCTCGTTGCTGTTCGGATCAAGCGATCCCGATCCGATCCCGCCGAAACCTAAATGGTCGAAATGGGCGCCGAGGATGAGGTGTTCTGGATGATCGTTCACTTTGAGCATGCCGATGACATTTGCCGTTTTTGCTTTCACCGGAATCACCTCCGTCGAGAGGGAAACGACGCAATTTTTCAGGGCGATCGATGCCGGTTTCGCCGTTCGGACGATCTTTGCGCGGAGTGAGTCGATGTTCATTTTTTGCGGAGCGAGCCACGCATTGACGAGTTTCCGGCTGGCGGAGAGAACGGGAATTCCGGCGTCGCTGAAGGAATTGTCGTATTTCAATTTCATTAACACATCGGCGGAATCATCGGCCGTCGACGTCACCAGGATCAACGCCTTGGCTCCCATTTCGCGCGCACGCATCGCCTTATACCGCAATGCCGATTGTTTTACGTATTTGGAATGCGGATTATCACCGTCCGGCGAATAGCGGAGCGCAATGACGATTTTTTCTTTTGCATCGACGGAGGCATAATCGTCATAGGTTGAATCCACCGTCATTCCGTAGCCGGCAAACACAACAGGTCCTGAAACTGTTGCCGACGCGGAAAATCCGACCGGAACAAAGTCCTGCTCTACGGTATATGATGTTTTTTTCTTTCCTTGTTGAACGGTAAGAATATTATTTTTACCGATCTGTAAACTTTTGACCACGTCGAATTCCTGGAAAAATGTACCGTTGTCGCCGGCCGGTACCAGACCGTACGCGGAAAATTTCTGTGCGATATATTCTGCGGCGGCACGATTTCCGCGTTCACCCGTTCCGCGGCCTTCCCATTCATCGGAAGCGAGTGTCGCGACATGATTTTTGAGATTACCGGCCGTTTCATCTTCCTTCCAATCGGCGAGAAAAATGTTGAATTCATGCCTGCTGGCGGCATTACGTCCGGAAACGAACACGAGTTTTTTTCCATCGGGTGAGAACATGGGAAAACCGTCGAAGGAGGGGGAGTGGGTTACTTGACGGAGGTTCGTGCCGTCCACACCGATCAAAAAGAGATCAAAATTATACCCTTTCGGATCGTTCATATTGCTGGAAAAAATGATTCTGTTTCCGTCGGGAGTGAAGAACGGTGCAAAGTTTGCGGCACCGTTGTTCGTAATTTTGCGTTTACCGCTGCCGTCCGCATTGATGATGAACAATTCCATTTTTGCCGGTTTGACCAATTGTTGCGCCAGCAATTGTTCTCCTTCAGCAATTTCTGCAGAATCGGTCGGGTGATATGCACGATAAACAATCTGTTTCCCGTCCGGTGAGAAAAATGCGCCACCGTCATACCCTTTGTCAAACGTTAACCGGCGGACGTTCGATCCATCCGCATTCATGATATATAATTCGAGATCACCATCCCGCGAGGAGGTAAAAACGATCTGTTTGCCGTCCGGAGAAATGGTCGCTTCGGCATCGTATCCTTTCGACGCTGCAAGTTTTTTCGGTTTCGAACCGTCGGCATTCGCGACGTAAATATCATAGGCATTAAATACGCCCCACACATATCCTTTGGAGCGGTCGGGCGGCGGAGGGCAATCGTCGTCATCATCATGCGTGGACGCGTAGACGATCCGTTGACCGTCCGGGAAAAAATATCCGCAGGTCGTCCGGCCGTCACCGGTGCTGACCAGCCGGTTCCCGGAACCGTCGACGTTCATGATGAAAATCTGATCGCATAAATATTTTCCTTTCGTTGCTTGATAGATCAATTGTTTCCCGTCGGCGGAAAAATATGCCTCGGCGTTCGAGCCGCCACTGGTGATCTGCTTGATCGAGGAAAAATATCGTTCGGTTTGTGAAGAGAGTGACGCGGTAAGAAGGAGAAGAAGCAACATCAGTTTCATGAGAACTCCGTTAGTGAGACATGGTAAGGAATGTACCGAACCTTCGCAGCGGAATCAAGGTTTGGCTGTGATTCCCCGTGAAAAAGTCGTATATTTTTCCACACACGTTTCGAAAATGTCCATGAAAAATTCTTCCTTGCATCGATTTGCATTATTCACGGCGTTCAGCACATTCGTCCTGATTTTTATCGGAGGATTGGTGACGAGCACCAATTCCGGACTTGCCGTTCCGGATTGGCCGACGACGTACGGCGAGAACATGTTCACGTATCCGATCGACAAATGGGTCGGAGGAATAAAATATGAACATGGCCACCGGTTGGTCGCTTCGTTCGTTGGTTTTGTCACCCTTATTTTGGCCGTATGGCTCGGAATTTCCGAACCACGGCGTTGGGTTCGCAACGCCGGCTATGCGGCGTTGGCAGCCGTAATTGTGCAAGGAATTCTGGGAGGGATCACGGTCCTGTTTCTTCTTCCGACCGCCGTCTCCATGGCGCACGGCATGCTTGCGCAAACGTTCTTTTGTCTCGTCGCTGCCATCGCATTATTTACGTCCCGCTGGTGGCAGCAGGATTTTCCGTCCGGATCGGTAACGGAATTGACCCGATTGCGGACATTCGCCGGAATCGCAACCGGAGCGGTTTTCCTGCAATTGGCGTTCGGCGCTCTGTTGCGTCATACGTATTCAGGATTATCCGTACCGGACTTTCCATTGGCGTACGGAGGTTTGTTTCCGGATTTGTCCGAAGAGGCGCTGGCCGGTTACCATCGTGAACTGATATCGCGAGGAATAAAATGGCCGGGGGACACGCCGGCATCGGCGTTTCAGATTAGCATTCATCTCATCCATCGTTATTGGGCCTTCATTGTCGCGGGAATTGTCTCGTACGCCGGTTATGCCATAGGACGGTCGACGTCGCTCCCGGTGTCCGTACAGCGCAACGGCCGATTGTTGATCATTTTTGTTTTAATACAATTCTGTTTGGGAATATTCACCGTGTTGACACGAAAAGAGTACATCATCACGTCACTCCATGTGGTGATCGGTGCGCTGGTACTTGTCACCTGCGTCATCACGACGATTCAGATCATCCGGCTTCGATGGTCGGCGATGAGGAACGGATGACAACCCCCGGTACGATACAACATTCGGACGGTGATCGCCGTTCTCTACCAACATTCGCCCGCGATCTGTGGCTGCTGATGAAACCGGAATTGACGATTCTCTCCGTGTTTACTTCTCTCAGTTCCGCATATTTGGCGATCACTACGCCCGTGAATGTACAATGGACTGTCTTTCCTCTCTTGGCGTTGGGGACGTTGCTGGTCGGCGGCGGTTCGGGTGCACTCAATCAATACGTCGAACGGGAATTCGACCGGCTGATGAAACGAACGGAAAAACGTCCGGTGCCGGACGAAAGAGTCTCGCCGATCGAAGCGTTGATTTTCGGTGTTGTCATTTCCATTGCCGGTGCGGTGATGTTGTGGACGATCAATACGTTGACGGGCCTTTTGGCAATCGGCACGCTCGTGACCTACATTTTTTTATACACACCGCTGAAAAGAATATCAACACTTTCCACCATCATCGGCGCGATTCCGGGTGCACTTCCGACATTGATCGGATGGGCGGCGATCGACAATGCACTGTCCTATCAATCCCTCTCGCTGTTTGCCATCCTTTTTTACTGGCAGATGCCGCACTTTTATTCGATCGCCTGGATTTATCGCAATGATTATGCGAAGGCGGGATTCCGATTATTGACGACGGTGGACCTTTCGGGTGCGAAACTCGCCCGTCAGATACTTCTGTATCAAACGATTTTGCTCTTCGTCGGACTGACACCCGCATTGGTCGGAATTGTTACTTGGGAGTATGTTCCCGTCGCCGGTGCAGTCGGCGCTCTTTTTTTGTGGTTCGGCATTCAATTTTCCACCGGTATGTCCGTTGACCCCTCCGGGGCTTCGGCCAGACGGTTGTTCTTCGCGTCGTTGTTCTACCTGCCGATCATCTTTTCCGCCATGATAATCTGTAAATCACCGCAATGAAATTCGAAGATCTTTCTACGCTCAATGCCGTGCTCAACATGATCAGTTTTTTCTTTTTGATCATGGGGTATCGCTTTATCAAAGCCGGCAAACGGGACTATCACAAACGTTCGATGATCGCCGCATTTGTCACCTCCGGTTTGTTTTTGATCAGCTACCTCGTCTATCATGCCAATGTCGGATCCGTACCGTTTACGGGAGAAGGGTGGAGCAGGCCGGTCTATTTCTTCATTTTAATCAGCCACATCATCCTCGCTGCCGTGGTTCCGCCGATGGCGGTGGTGACGATCTATCGGGCGCTCCGAGGCGATTTCGAGAGGCACAAACGGCTGGCGAAGAAGACATTTCCGATCTGGGTGTATGTGTCGATCACCGGAGTGGCGATCTACGTGATGTTATACCACGTGTTCCGGTAGGATTATCGGGAAAGGTCGAAAAGAATTTCACTCACGAGCGTGGTGAATTGTTGTTTCACACGGTTAGCCGTTTCCGTTACTTCATCATGCGATAATTTTGTGGCGGAAATTCCCGTAGCCATATTCGTGATGCACGAAATACCGAGCACTTTCATTCCGCTCTGATGTGCCACGAGCATTTCGGGGACCGTCGACATTCCGACGGCATCGGCCCCCAACGATTCCATCATGCGAATCTCCGCTGCCGTTTCGTACGTCGGCCCTTTGGTCCAGCAATAGACCCCTTCCCGCGTCATAATCCCGTTTTCCGTTGCGATCACTTTCGCGCGCCGCAGCAATTCCGGATCGACGATCGGCGTTGTTCGACGGTGAAGGATGGAATTGATCCCCGGAGATCCGCGAAGGGGGCTTTCACCGGTGAGGTTGATCAAATCATTAATAAACATCAACGTCCCCGGTTCGAAATGGCGGTTGATCCCGCCGGCAGCGTTCGTCACGATCACATATTCCGCTCCCATCGCTGCGGCGGTGTGGATAGGATAGACCACTTTCCGGATGTCGTTCGATTCATAGAGATGCACCCGGCCTTGAAATACCATCAGCGGAAGGGAGGTTCGGCCGCGATTCTCCAATCGTCCGAAAATAATCTTTCCCTCATGACCATGGACGGTGGAGACCGGATAATCCGGAATGTCCGCCGTTGCCACCGTGGTCGTCCGCGACAATAATTGGGCAAAATCTCCCAGCCCGGATCCGAGCACCACGGCGATGCGCGGTTGCGCCGCCGATGTAGTTCGAAGAAATTCCACTGATCGGTGAATATCGGTCATAACATTGTTCATCAATTTGTCGCGAGAGATCGACTTTTCCGCCGTTCGCTGCATTAGCCGACCAATATTCCGGCAATAGTCGCCGTCATCAGTGTGGACAACACGCCGCCGAGAACAGCGCGTAATCCGAGCGCTGCAATATCCTTCCGGCGATGAGGGGCCATCGGTGAAATTCCCCCGAGCTGGATCGCAATCGAAGAAAAATTGGCAAATCCGCACAACGCATATGTTGCCATCATCACCCCTTTTTCGCTCATCACACCTGTTTTGAGCAATGCGGCAAGATCAAGGTAGGCGACGAATTCATTGAGAACAATTTTTGTCCCCAACAAACTTCCGAAATGGAATGCGTCGTTCCACGGCACGCCGATCGCAAAGGCGACAAACTGCAGAATGGAACCGAACAAGAACTGCATGGACAATGTCTGCTGAAAATTTGCCTGGAGATACGCATTCAGGCCCGTGATATCGCCGACATAACCGAGAATTCCGTTGAACATGGCGATCAAAGCGATGAAAGCCAGCAACATGCCGCCGACATTCAGCGCCAACTGCAGTCCGTCCGACGCTCCCGTTGCCGCCGCTTCGATCACATTGGAAGCATTTTTTTCCACTTCCAGTTTTACGGTCCCTTTGGTTTTGGGTTCTTCCATTTCCGGATAAATAATTTTCGAAATTGCCAGGGAGGCGGGGGCCGCCATGGTGCTCGCGGCCAAAAGTTGCACCGCAAACTTCAACTGCGCTTCTGCCAACGGAATGTTGTGCGCTTCCGCGAACGATTGTCCGAGCATTTGTATATAACTTGCCATCACTCCGCCGGCGATCGTCGCCATACCGCCGACCATCACTGTCAGCACTTCGGAATTGGTCATGGTGCCGATATAGGGCCGGATTAACAACGGGGCTTCGGTTTGTCCGACAAAAATATTTGCCGTGTTAGAGAGGGATTCCGCACCGCTGGTCCCGAGCACTTTCACCATCACCTTCGCCATCACTTTTACCACTGCCTGAAGGATACCGAGATAATAGAGGAGAGAGGTGAGTGCGGAAACAAAAATAATCGTCGGCAGGACCTGAAAGGCGAAGAAAAACCCGAGAGAATTTGTGCCGGAATTCACTGCGAGGTTGCCAAACACAAACTGTGCGCCGACAAGCGTATAATTCAACAGCGCCACCACACCCGCACCGATACCGTCGATCACATCTTTTAACAATCCGAGAGGCCAAAACCATGAGCGCAGCGTGATGCTGTGGATGATGAAGATGGCGAACACCAATTGAATCGCGAAGGCTTTTCCCACCAACGCCCAGTTGACATTCTTTTTGTTGTTGGAGAACAGAAATGCCACGCCGATGATGAAACCGACGCCGGCAATGCCGCGCAAAATCGAAATGATATCCATAAAAATGGGATTAAGTGAGGAGCGAACCGACGACAGGTCGCAGCACGACCGTTAATCGGGGATAAAATGACATTTTCTGCATCGCGCTTCGTACGAATCGGCGGCACCGACCACGACACGATCGGAGGAGGCGATCTTTCGCTGCGTGCGATCGGCCGGGTTTCCGCATACGACGCAAATGGCCAGAGTTTTGGTGATATATTCGGCCACGGACAGCAGTTGCGGCATCGGCTCGAACGGAACTCCGCGATAATCCTGATCCAATCCGGCGACAATTACCCGTTTCCCATCGTCCGCCAGTTTGTTGCAGATGCCGACGACGGACATATCGAAAAATTGAACTTCATCAATGCCGACCACCTGCGCATCTTTCGATAATGGAATAATCTCCGACGCTTTGTCGATAACGACGGACTCCAGCGATTGCGTATTGTGAGAAACGATCTGATTGGCGGAATATCGGTTGTCAATGCGGGGTTTGAAGATGATCACCTTTTGGCGGGCGATCTGTGCGCGGCGCAAACGGCGAATGAGTTCTTCCGTTTTGCCGCTGAACATGCATCCGGCGACCACTTCAATCCAACCGATGCTTTGCGGGGCTTGTTGTTGGGTGACTTCCATACATCGAACGTGTGTGATCCAAATTCCGTGAATGACGGAATGAATATAGAGAAATCACGTTCGAATTTCAAAGAGAAATTTGCGACGGGCGAGTGGGATTTTTTTCCGAAGCGTCACACCAGCGTAATGACGGTCAACTCCGCCGGGCAGTTGATGCGGAAAGGAATGCCGGTGTATCCGATGCCGTCATTCACATACAAATGTGATTCCCCGAGAGTATACAATCCCGAAACATATTTGGAGGCCAGTGCCGCAAGGGAGATCGGTGTATTATCAACGGTTCCGAAAACGATTTGACCGCCGTGCGTGTGTCCGCTTAACGTCAGATCCACTCCTAAATCTTTTGCGTTTTGGAAATAATACGGTTTATGACACAGCAGGATCTTTGCTTCATCGTTTTTGGCAAATGCCAGCGCCTTCGTCATATATTCTTCCGGTTTCATGTTGCGTCCGATGTCGTCCACCCCGACAAGATTGAAGAACGACCCCTCTTTTTCGATTTTCACCGCATCATTTCGCAGCATCTTAACGCCGCATGCATCGATTTCTTTCGCCACGGTATCGACGTTCTTCGTAAAAAAGTCGTGATTTCCCAGGCAACCGAAAACGCCGTACCGTGCTTTGAGTTCGGAAAAAGCCTCTGCAAATTGATACACCTCTTCGGTCTTGCTGTTCACCATGTCGCCGGTAACGACGATCAGATCGGTCTTCAGTCCGTTCATCGCTTTGATATATTCCGCCATGTCATCTTTGTTCATAAAGATGCTGGAGTGAATATCGCTCATCATGCCGATCGTAAATCCTTTAAAGGACTCCGGAAGACGGGGAATTGGAACAGTCACTCTTTTTATCACAAAGTTTCCTGTGGAGACCGCCCCCGCGGTTGCGCCGACGAACGAATATGCCGACAAGCCGATGACTCCTTTTTGAAGAAAAGAGCGCCGGGAGGCGTCAAACTTTTTGAACCGTTCCGTTTCTTTCATTACCAAAACCTTTGATTTAATGATCGGATGCAAAGTGGCGATTTTTACCGTCGCGCGAAAAGGGAGGGAGAGCAATTCCCAAATTCCCAACACAAGAAAGATAAAAAGAGTTGCAATATGCCAGATAAATACCGGCGTCAAAAGAAGAACAATATCCGGAGAAACCGTCGAGAGCCGCCAAATATAAAAATAGAGGAAGAGTAACGGAATGTTAAAAAATAGAAACAACGCCGCGGTGGCTTTCGTGGTCCACACCGGAAACCGTCCGGACCGCTGGATAAATTTTTTCAGTCGAATAAAGAGGTAAATTTGTCCTGCCAGCAAAAAGAGTGTCGTGTACAGTCGAATCATCGGGCAGGATATTGTTTTTTTGAATAAAATTGGCTACTTTTGTGTAATAAATAATCGAATTATTACATTCTCCAATGGTGGAACACAATGTATACAGCTTTAGTTCTCATTGAAATTGTTATTGCCGTGTTGTTAATTTTAGTTATTCTCATGCAAAATAGCAAAGGCGGTGGACTGGCGGCCGGATTTGGAGGTAGCAATATCGGAACGGTGTTCGGCGTCCGGAGAGCTTCCGACTTCTTATCGAAATCCACCACATACCTTGCAACGGCATTTATTGTCATCGCATTGGCCGTTAACCTCTTTTTCCTCCCCGGAAAAGGGAAAACACAGGAAAGTGTGATCCAAAGCGGACAAACGACGACCGTTCCTGCGCCGCAAATCCCGGTGCAAACGCAACCATAAAGTATCGCTGTGGCGAGATTTACTCAAAGCCATACCCACGGTTTCAACACTGTGGGTTTTGTTTTTTGGATGCAACAATCGCCGCACCATTCACCGCACCTATGGCTCAATCGGTAGAGCAACTGACTCTTAATCAGTGGGTTCCAGGTTCGAGTCCTGGTAGGTGCACAGAAAAAAAGTCCGAGAGATCGGACTTTTTTATTTTTTGCTCCCCCCATTACTTTTTGTATATTTCTCCCGATGAACCAATCCGTATGATGTACTGTTAACCGGCACATGAAACAATATTCTTATTTCGCCCTGTTCCAACGAACCGGACTGCAGCAAAAGTCGGAAACTCCCGCGGCCGATGATTTTGCGTCTCTTCTTCCGGACGCATTACGTTCCGCTGCCGAGGAATCCGGACGGGTGATGAACGACGTCATCGTAAAAAACGGATCGATCCTTCGCGGCCGCCTGACGCATTTTTTATCGACGCCGCTGCGGTCGGACAAGGATGAGATCATGTCGCTGATCACCGAAAGCATTTCCGGGTCGGTCGCCCAATTGAACGCCGCCCCCGACGTCGGCGGAGTCGATCATACGATCTGGTCCGTGATTGATCCGCAGGATGTACCGCTGCAGCGACAAATGGTCGGAGTACTCAAACGTCTTCTGAAGAACGGCCGCGCGATGTTGATCGATGCCGGTTGCCAGTTCGGAAAAAATTCAGGAGAACCATTGGTCCTCTTCGTTTCGTTCGATGCGATTCCGACCGGTATCACGGTAAAATCGGCGATCGAAACGCTGTCGAAAAAGACGTCGATGCCGACGGTGAACGAAGCTCTTTCGACTTTTTTGATCGACTTGCGCCCGGAAAACGGTCCGGTAAAGAAAAATTCAATAATGATCGATTTTGACATCGACGGCGAAGGAATCCATCACCGGCTGCGGCAGCGGCTGCCGGTATTGCAGGAACAGTTCGGCATCAAACAATTCTCTCTGACGAAACAATTATTCCGCAGCTCCCTCGGTGCACGATATCAAATCCGTTTTACCGCCGATCTGAATGCGCACCCTCTCGGTTCGATGATTCTTTCGTTGATCGGCGATGATGAGGAATTGGAGGATGCGATCACCGCACGCGGCTCACTCGTCGTGCTGGAGCAACGGCCGTGATGGGAACGCCCAAACGGGAATCGTTCCAACAACGGAAACGACGGGCGTTACTGATTGTCAAAAAACTCCTGAAAGAATATCCCAGCGACCGTGTCGCCCTGCATCATCAAAATCCGTTCCAACTGGCGGTAGCCGTCATCCTCTCGGCGCAATGTACCGACGCCCGCGTTAATCTGGTGACACCGGCGTTGTTTCAACGGTTCCCGACGCCGCAGTCTTTTGCTGCGGCACCCATCGTCGAAGTGGAACAACTCATCCGATCTACCGGATTTTATCATAACAAAGCAAAAAATATCGTCGGATTCGCAACCACGTTGTTGGAGCGGCACAACGGAATTGTTCCGCACACACTCCGCGAATTGGTCGCACTTCCGGGGGTCGGAAGAAAAACAGCCAATGTCGTTCTCGGCGCAGCGTTTGGAAAAGTCGAAGGAGTCGTGGTCGACACGCATGTGATGCGATTATCACGACTGTTGGGATTGACCGAATCGGACGATCCCGTAAAAATCGAAAGAGACCTGATGCCGTTAATCCCGCAAAAAAAATGGTTTCACTTTTCTCATTCACTGATACTGCACGGCCGATCGGTCTGTCCGGCCCGGCGGCCGAAATGCAACAACTGCATCGTTCGAACATACTGTCCTTCCGCACAGGTGACCCGATGAATCGACTCGACGCCGTTCAATTGATGGAAGAGTGGACCAAAAGCGAATCACTGCGGAAACACATGTACTGTGTCGAAACGGCGATGCGTGCGTATGCACGGAAAGGCTCGTGGGACGAAGAACTCTGGGGAATCACGGGATTGTTGCATGATTTCGATTACGAACGATATCCCCAGCCGCCGGACCATCCGATGAAAGGTTCTGTTGTTTTGCGCGAACGCGGTTATCCCGAAGAAATGATCACGGCCATTCTGGGTCACGCTTCCTATACGAATGTGCCGCGAGAAACACCCCTCGCAAAAACCCTGTTTGCCTGCGACGAATTGTCCGGATTTCTTGTCGCATGCACTTTGGTGAAACCGGATAAAAAGATCGCCTCCGTGGAAGTAACATCGGTCAAAAAAAAATTGAAGGATAAAACGTTCGCCAGAAACGTGAGCAGGGAAGACATCCAGCGGGGAGCCGAAGAGCTCGGAATCCCGTTGGATGAGCACATCGAATTTGTCATCTTGTCATTTAAAAATAACGCCTCGTCCCTGGGATTATGATTCCCGGCACGCAACTCTTTCCGCAGCAATTCGTAATTTCCGGAATTATCATCTCAACATATCTACGACCACGTTCAGGAGAATTCATGAAAACAGTCCTTTTTGTCATATTCACCGCATTATTGACCGCACTCCCTGTATCCGCACAAGATAACGACGACGATAATCAGACCCGTTCTTCGTCATACATGAACCGCTCTAAACTCGGCGGTGCCGGCGGTATCACCCCGGTGGTGGGTATGTTTGACAATGCCGAAATCGACAAATATCTGGCTTCCGCCGGTTTGCCCGTGTTCGGCAGTGATCCCATCTATCTTGTCGGCGGTGAAGGATACGGGTATATCATGTTCCTTCGCAATGTTCGGATGGGGGGATTCGGTGTCTCCGGTGTCCGATCCGTAAATTCGATCACCGGCAATGTGAAAAAAGAAGTGGATTATACATTGTCCTACGGCGGATTTATGATCGATTATGTGCAGCCGATCGCCTATCGCCTGGATGTCGCCGTCGGCGCTTCCATCGGCGGCGGCGCAATCAATCTGACGATGCGGAGAGATGATGGATCGTTCAAACAGTGGGATTCGTTGTGGTCTTCATTCGGAGATCTCTCACGGCCGACATCCAACTATACGCGGACGATGACCGGTTCCTTCGTTACATTCAATCCTCATGTCAACATCGAATATACGCTGTTGACTTGGCTGCAGCTGCGTGTGGGCGTCGGGTATCCGATCATGTTCTCACCGGAATGGAAACTCGACAACCAATATGAGATCAACGGCGTTCCGTCGAAGATCAAAACGGACGGATACACGGTGAATGCCGGCATCATGTTCGGATTTTTTGGCTGGTAACCGAACGACGTTCTTTAAAAAGACAAAACGCCATGGCGACGTCCACCATGGCGTTCTTCATTTTAAAAAGATTCAATCAGAGTTTTTCGAATCGTGCCTGAAAGAACCGCAGGTATTTCGGCTCATAGACCATCTTTAAGCCTTTCACTTGCTTTCGCTGCTGCCACACTTCATAGACTGACTCCACGGTCACATCGCAGTGTGCCTGAGTATAGACGCGGCGGGGGAATGTCAATCGGACCAGTTCCAGTTTCGGATAATAGTGATCGCCGGTTAATTTATTTCTCCCGGCAGAGACGATACCGCGTTCCATTGCCCGGATACCGGAATCGAGGTATAACTCCGCCGCGAGCGTTTGTGCGGGAAATTGCAGCTGATCCAACTGCGGATAAAATTGTCGAGCATCGAGAAAAATCGCATGACCGCCGATGGGACGAACGATCGGTATGCCGAGTTCAATCAATCGATTCCCGACATATTCCACTTGACCGATCCGTGCTTGAAGATGCGATTCCTGTGCCGCTTCGACAATTCCTCGCGCCATTGCCTCCATGTCGCGTCCGGCTAATCCGCCGTACGTGTGCAATCCTTCGTACACCACCACCATATTGCGCGCTTCTTCAAAAACATCATAATCATTCACCGCCAAAAATCCGCCGATGTTCACCAACAGATCCTTTTTACCGCTCATGGTCGCTGCATCGGAATACGAACACATCTCGCGTAAAATTTCCTTGATCGAACGATGTTCGTATCCTTTTTCGCGCCGTTTGATGAAATAGGCATTTTCCATTGCGCGGGTCGCATCGAAGACAACTTTAATTTTATGTGACGAGGCGAGTTGGTACACCGATCGGAGATTTTCCATGGAAATCGGTTGGCCTCCCGCCATATTGACCGTGGCCCCGATCGTAATATAGGCGATCTTATCGGCCCCTTCTTTGGCAATGAGTTGTTCGAATTTCCGGAGATCCACATTCCCCTTAAAGGGATGTTCCTTCTGCGAATCATGCGCCTCGTCGATGATCACATCCACAAATGTACCCCCGGCGAGTTCCTGATGCAGCCGAGTGGTGGTAAAATACATGTTGCCCGGAACAAACTGACCCGGTTTGATCAGTATGTGCGAGATCAAATTTTCTGCACCGCGCCCTTGATGTGTCGGAATGAGATATCGGTATCCATAATATTCGCGGACGGCCTCTTCGAGATGATAATAGTTTTCACTGCCGGCGTATGCTTCGTCCCCCAACATCATACCTGCCCATTGATAGTCGCTCATGGCGTTGGTACCGCTGTCGGTCAGAAGATCGATATAGACATCGCGTGATTTGAGAAGAAAGGTGTTAAATCCTGCCTCTTTAATGGTCGCTTCCCGTTCCGCGCGCGTCGTCATGCGCAACGGTTCCACAGATTTGATCTTAAACGGTTCCGCCCACGATCGGCGTTTTATTGTCTCCATTGAAATTCCTCATTCATTGATTTTAGAAGGTGATTTCGTTACTTTCCTATGAATTGCACGGACAAATATAGTCAACTCGTCCTGATGAAACAATTTGAAACTGGCGCGATGCCGTACTTCTTTGCGGCAATCGGCCCGGCGAACGGACTCCTTCTTATTTTTTGCAACGCACCCGGGGAATATTATGACATTGGACGGCAACTGGATCGCGGTCGGCGCCGAATTAGGTGGACAACATATCGACGACGATTTCCTCTCGGTGATCACCTTGAACATCGCTGCGGACAAATGTGAACTGCACCTTGGCGGTAATACCGATATCGGCACGATCAAATTTATTCCTCACGTCGTTCCGATGTCTTTCGAAATAACGGTCACCGACGGCCCCAGCAAAGGGAAAACATTCAAAGCGATTTACAAGTTAATGGGAGGATTTTTGGTGGTCTGTTACAATACGACGTCTGCTGACCGTCCCAAATCGTTCGTCTCCAATCCGGAAAATCAATACTCCATCGTCCGCTATAAACGAGCCACTGCATGATCTCTGCGCGCAGCCTTTCGGCATTGGCCGGGATCGTCGGGAATGATTCCGTCTATACCTCGCCGGAAGACCTGATCACATATTCGTACGACGGTACGCCGTTGTTGCAGCAACGACCGGCCGCCATCGTACGACCACGCACTCCCGAACAGGTCGCCGCCATCGTTCGACTGGCGAATGAAGAACGTTTTGCCGTCGTTCCCCGCGGTGCCGGTTCGGGACTGAGCGGAGGTTCAATACCTGTTCCGGACGGGATCGTTATTGATCTTTCCCGATGGAACTCGATACTGGAGATCGATCCCGAAAATCTCACGGCGTGGGTTCAACCCGGCGTGATCACTTCTCAATTACACGCCGAAGTGGAAAAGCTCGGATTATTTTATCCGCCGGATCCCGGAAGCATGAATATCTGCACCATTGGCGGGAATGTAGCCGAAAATTCCGGCGGCCTTCGCGGCTTGAAATACGGGGTTACAAAAAATTATGTCATGGGCCTGGAAGTGGTCCTTCCCAACGGCGAGATTATTGTGTGCGGTGGAAAAACAGTAAAAGACGTTGCCGGGTACAATCTGAAGGACCTGTTCGTCGGATCGGAGGGAACGCTTGGAATTTTTACGAAGATCCTCTTGAAACTGATTCCGAAGCCGGCCGCCAGCAAAACGATGATCGCGTATTTTTCCACGCAAGCCGATGCCGGAAGAACCGTTTCCGCCATCATCGCCGAAAAGATCATACCGTGCACCGTGGAATTTTTGGACAACACCACCATCCGTTGTGTGGAAGAATTTGCCCGGATTGGACTTCCCACGGATATCGAATCGCTTCTGTTGCTGGAGGTCGACGGCAATCCCAGTGCGGTGGAGGAGGAGGCGAAAAAAATCGCCGCCTGTTGCCGGAACAATAACGCCGTGGATGTTAAGACGGCGGGATCGCCGGAAGAAGCGTTACAATTGAAGGCCGCGCGCCGTTCGGCATTTTCCGCACTCGCGCGCATGAAGCCGACGACAATTTTAGAAGATATCACCGTTCCGCGCAGCGAGATTGCCGTAATGCTGGAAAAGATTCAACAGATTTCAAAAAAATATCATGTGCTCATCGGCACCTTTGGTCATGCCGGCGACGGCAATCTCCATCCGACTTGCCTCACGGACGAACGGGATCACGATGAAATGTCCCGGGCCGAAAAAGCGTACGAAGAAATTTTTGTTGAAGCGGTGAAATTGGGAGGGACGATCACGGGAGAACACGGCACCGGGCTGGCAAAGAAAAAATTCCTTCACCTCGTCTCCGGAAAATCCGGCATCGATGCGATGCGGTCGATCAAAAAAGCGATGGATCCGCTGAATATCCTTAATCCGGGAAAAATTTTCGATGTCTGACCGCAGATCACCATTCAGCGGCGTGGATATTCCGAACGATGATGTGCTGACCAACTGCATGCATTGCGGATTGTGCCTGCCGGTCTGTCCGACATTTTCCATCACCGGCAGGGAAAAATCTTCCCCCCGCGGCCGGATCCGCTTGATCAAATCGGTTGCCGAAGGATCGTTGGAGTGGACGGAGGGATTTATCGACGAGATGAATTTCTGTCTCGATTGTCAGGCTTGTGAAACCGCTTGTCCCGCCGGTGTTCGCTACGGGTCGCTTGTGGAAGCGACACGAAATCAAATCCGTCTGCAAAAAAAAGAATCCCTCATTGTTCGCTGGACGAAATGGTTACTGTTGCGGAAGGTCCTCTCCTCGCAATTTCTTTTAAAGAGTGTAGGCCGGGTCATCCGGTTTTTCCAAAAAAATTTGGTGATGAGACTGTTGGCGGAATCGCGATTAGCGAAAGCGGCGGCACCGCAGTTGACGGAACTTCAAAAATTGGCGCCGGTGATCGATGTGACGTTTTTCGACGAACAACATCCGGAGATTCTGCGGCCGGCGGGCGAGGTTCGGTACCGCGTCGGATTTCTTACCGGATGTATCATGAATGTTGCGTTCGGCGAAGTTCATAACGACACGGTCAAAGTGCTGCTGCATCACGGATGCGAGGTGGTGATGCCGAAGAATCAGGTTTGCTGTGGATCGTTACAGGCTCACAATGGCGATTTTGATATCGCCCGCGACCTGGCCCGTAAGAACATCGATGCGTTTCTTTCGTTCGAGCTGGACGCGATCGTGATGAATTCCGCCGGATGCGGGGCATTGATGAAAGAATACGGTCATTATCTTCAGAATGACACGGACTATGCGGCAAAGGCGGAATTAGTTTCCTCCAAGGTGAAGGACCTATCGGAGTTTTTATCGACGATCGGTTTGAAACGTCCCGACCATCCCTTCCCGCACCGTGTTTCCTATCATGACGCCTGTCATCTTGTTCACTCACAAAAAATCTCGCAGCAACCGCGCGTTTTGCTTCGTTCGATCCCGTCACTCGAATTCGTAGAGTTGCCGGAAGCATCCTGGTGCTGCGGAAGCGCCGGTATCTATAATGTCACCCGATTTGAAGATTCCATGAAAATATTGGACAGGAAAATATCCCATATTCGCTCCACGGATGCCGAATTTGTCGTGGCGAACAATCCGGGGTGCATTTCACAGATCGAATATGGCTGTTCGAACAGCGGATTACCGACAAAAACAGTACATTTGGCAACCCTGCTTCGCATGGCGTACAGGTTGTAACTTGACGCGGAATACATTCTCGCAGATTAATTTTACTCATGTTGTTTATTATTCACCTCACAAAAGGAAGGTTATGAAAAACATTCTCGTCCGATTGTTCGTCACATTTATACTCGTTGCCGGATCTCTTGTGGCCAGAAAAAATGATCCGGGAACAATCGAACCGGTACGATACCTTCCCGGCGTCGTCGTCGTAAAAATGAAACACGAAGTACATCGTGCAGGACGATCGACGATCGACGCACAACAGTTTTCCCTGCAATCAAAATATCGGCTTGGTGCGGCGCAACGAACATTTCGTACGGACGGCCTCACGAAAAAAGAGGGGATTGAAGAATTGGAGCGGATTTACACATTTCCTGTTCCCGCAACCACCGATATTGTCGCATTGGCACAATCGATGATGTCCGACCCGGCCGTCGAATGGGCGGAACCGGATTATATTTTTCGTTCCCATGTAATTCCCAACGATCCGAACTATGCACAAGTGTATCCGCTCTCCATCGTCAAGGCAGACACGGCCTGGGGAATTCATAAAGGTGATACGTCCGTGGTGATTGCGATCATTGATAGCGGCGTGGATTGGGATCATCCGGACCTTGCATCGGTCATCTGGACAAACTGGGATGAAAATCCGACCAACGGCATCGACGATGACGGCAACGGTTTTGTGGACGATAGTCGCGGCTGGGATTTTGTCACCGGAGTTACCACTGCCGCAGCCGGAGAAGACGCGAACACGCCAGACAACAATCCGATGGATTTTAATGGACACGGAACACATTGCGCCGGAATCGCTGCCGGTGCCACGAACAATGCTATCGGCATCGCCTCACTCGGCTGGGGTTGCCGCGTTATGCCGCTCCGTATCGGATGGCACGATGCTGACGGAAACGGATACGGCGTTTCGACATGGATGTCCCAGGCATTTATCTATGCCGCGAACAACGGCGCTTCGGTTGCCAGTTTAAGTTACGGTACGGGTGAAGCGTCCGTGGAAGGAGCACGGTACGCATTCAAAAACGGAGTCGTGGTGGTCAATTCAGCCGGAAATTCCAATTCGGATTTTGCGGGTTTGCTGGGAACACATCCCTGGGCAATCTCCGTCGCCGCGACGAATAGCAACGATGCCAAAGCGAGTTATTCATCTTTCAACTCCTTTGTGGATGTCTCCGCTCCGGGCGGTGACTTCAGTTCGGGAAACTTTCAGGGATTTCTTAGTACGGTGGTCAATCCTTCTTCCTTGTACGGCGGGAAGTTGTATGAATATTTTCACGGCACCTCCATGGCCACGCCGCTGGTTGCCGCGCTGGCGGGTGTCGTTAAATCCCAAAACAAAACTTTGACACCGGCGCAAATTTTGTTCCGTATTCTCGGAACGGCCGACAACATCGAAGGAAAACTCGCCGCCGCGCACAAAGGGAAAATGGGCTCGGGAAGGATCAACGCGTTGCGTGCGTTGACGGAAACTCCCGCTATGCCGGGACCGAAACTTCAACTGGCAGAATATTCTATCAATGATTCTGCCGGAGGAAACGGAAACGGCGTACTGGAACCGGGCGAACAGGCGAAAGTGATTGTTAAAGTCCGCAACGAATGGGGAGATGCAACGAGTGTCACCGCCGCGCTCGCAACGACACATTGGACGACCACCGTGACAAAATCGGCGTCATCCTATGGGACCGTTCCCGGCATATCGGATCTTTCCCAATGGGAAAAGACGAATGCGGCTGATGCCTTTACCATCACCATCGGCGCAAATGCCGTTCCTTCGGTCGTTCCGATGACGGTCACATTTACCGCAGCCGGAGGATATCAAAAACAATTCGCCATCGCCTTGCCGATTGCACCTTCTATACTGCTCGT
The DNA here is from genome assembly GCA_964603685.1 of uncultured Chitinophagaceae bacterium. Classification (GTDB taxonomy): domain Bacteria; phylum Bacteroidota; class Ignavibacteria; order UBA10030; family UBA8401; genus UBA8401. The sequence continues at coordinate 31,474 of CAZRWF010000002.1, read as the reverse complement.
CGATGACGACGATGGATTGGTCAATGTCGAAGAGTTTTACACCTCCACACTGCAAACTCTCGGTGTATCCTTCGATGTGTGGAATCGGTTGCAAAAAGGGACGCCATCGGCCTCCACAATGTCGAAATACAGCATGGTCGTCTGGTTTTGTGAATGGTCGTTTCCGGGACTCGATTCCGTGGACCGCGCCGCCCTTACGACCTACCTTAACGGCGGAGGGAAATTGTTCATCTCCGGACAGGACCTCGGATGGGATCTCGCCGACCCGGCGGGAACGGAATATGTCGCATCCTCCGGCGCCTCCAAAACATTTTTTGAGAACATGCTAAAGTCAAAATTTATTTCGGATGATGCAGGGTCCTCGTCGATGATTGGAACGGCCAATGATTCGATCGGGAAAGGACTTTCTTTCAGCCGCTATCAAGTGAACCGGGCTTCCACAGAACAATATCCCGAAGTGATCGAACCGTTCGGCGGATCGGTCTCTTCCTTTAACTACGGGAGCGGTGCACATACGGGAAAATCCGGCGCGATTCGATATAACGGTGCATATAAATTGGTATACTTCGGATTCGGCGGGATTGAAGCGATTGTGGAATCGGCATCACGGCTCGCTGTTTTCGACCGCGTCCTAAAATGGCTGGGTGGTTACGACGCCGTGGTGGACAATATTGCCGACACGGAAAACACGACAAATCCCATCACGGTTAATTCCGTCATCACTTCCGGATCACCGATCCAATCCGTCACTTTGTATTATGATACCGACGGATCGATGCCGTTTAATTCTGTGCCGATGACATTGTCCAACGGGAAATATTCAGCCAATATACCCGCACAAACGGCCAATTCCACGGTGCAATATTTTGTGCTGACGAAGACATCGACCGGATACTTGCCGTATACCACAAAGTCATTTTTTGTCGGACCGGATGTCGTGAAACCGCAGTTCGTTACAGTGGACGATGTTCAGAATTCCATCCTTTTTTCAGGACCGTTTCCTGTCTCGTTGAGCGTCACCGACAATATCGGAATCGATTCCACGAAAGTGATTGTGCACTATTCGGTCAACGGCGGCACGGCACAAACAGCCTCATTGTCCAAGACCGGCGGTAATTCGTACGGCGGAAACATCATTCCCGGAGCGGCGCTGAATTCCGGAGATGTGGTGACCTATCATATCACCGCTGCCGATGTGGCTGCGGTGCCGAATACCGCACAATATCCCCCCACCGGTACAAAATCGTTCGTCATCGGCCGGCAATTCGTCGATACCTTCGAGAAGGTCGATTCTGCCCGGTGGAATTTCGACGGTTGGGGTTATTCCAGTAACATCAAACGGGGCCTCTTCAGTATCACCGACAGTCCGACCGGAAACTATGGACCCAACAACAATCGATCGCTCGTACTTTCTTCCGGTGTTGATCTGACCCCGTATTCGAAAGTAACGCTGCAATATTATCGACGGCTCGCGATGCATTCATCGGACACGGTATTTGTGGAAGTGTCCAGAAACAATACGGACTGGACGACATTCCGGAAATTGACCGGCATCGGGTTTGCGATGACGGCGGAATCGTTTTCGATCGATCAATTCGCCGGCGCCGGAAATTCGAGCGTTAAAGTTCGATTCCGTTTGAAGACGGACGGAGCCAATGAAGCGGATGGTATCTATATCGATGATGTCGAATTGCTCGTCAATTCCTTTGCATTACCGGTACAGAAGAATTCCGACGCTCTGCCGGCGCATTTTTCACTCGCACAAAATTACCCGAATCCGTTTAATCCGACGACGAATATCACTTTCGCTGTACCGGACGGAGGAAGAGTGACCGTCAAAGTATTCGATGCGATCGGGAAAGAGGTAGCGACATTGGTTGATACGCGTTTGGACGCGGGGTATTATTCCGTACCGTTCGACGCACAACGATTATCCTCCGGTGTCTACTATTATACCATGACCTCAGGATCGTTCCGATCGATGAAAAAAATGCTCTTTCTCAAATAACCGACACATTCGGAGGCAGCACGATGGAAAACATCGGTCGCAGAAAATTTTTGTCCACCACCGTTTTGTCGGGAGCGGCAGCACTGTTACCGGAGAGGCCGCTCTTCGGTCAACAGACATCGCCGGCGGTGCGGAAAAGCGTCGTCATCGCGAGCGGGAATGGACTCGCTGCGACTGCTGCCGCCATGGAAATGATCCGCAACGGCAGCGATGCGCTGGATGCGGCAATTGCCGGCGTGAATATTGTGGAAAATGATCCCAACGACATGACGGTCGGTTACGGCGGACTTCCCAACGAAGACGGTGTGGTGGAACTGGATGCGTCCGTCATGCACGGTCCCACGCATCGCGCCGGCGCCGTCGCCTCGTTGCGCAATATTAAAAATCCCTCTTCGGTCGCACGGGTCGTGATGGAGAGAACCGATCACGTATTGTTGGTGGGGGAGGGTGCTCTGCAATTTGCCAAAATGCACGGCTTCCCCGAGGAAAACCTTCTTACGGAAGAAGCGAGAAAAATGTGGGTGAAATGGAAGGAACACCTCTCCGTTGAGGACGATTATCTTCCGCCGCACGGCGTGGACGACCGTTCCATAGGATCAAAACTGCGGGAGGTCTTAAATACGTACGGTACGATCAATCTTCTGGCGAAAGATCTTCACGGGAATATTTCCGGCGTCACCACGACGAGCGGATTGTCTTACAAAATTCCGGGACGCGTCGGCGACTCTCCCATTATCGGCGCCGGTTTGTATGTGGATAATGCCGTAGGGGCGGCGGGTTCCACCGGACGGGGAGAAGCCAATCTTACCAACTGTAGTTCCGTGATGATTGTGGAATTTATGCGGCAAGGAAAATCACCAGAAGAGGCATGTTTACAGGCATGCCGGCGAATTGTCGATCATACCAAAATGAAACGTTTGTTAAAAGAGGACGGTAAACCGAACTTTAATGTATCGTTTTATGCGATTAACACGCGCGGCGAATACGGCAGCGCATCGATCTGGAGCGGGGGACGATTCGCCTGTCATACTGGAGAAAAAAATGCCGTTCAAGACTCCGCGTATTTGTTCAAAAAACCGTAAAACGGTCCCGGCAAAATAGTGTTGGAAAAAAAAGCGATATTTTTTATATTGTCTCTGTCAATGCCGGGGTGGCGGAATTGGTAGACGCGCTGGACTCAAAATCCAGTATCCCTTAAAGATGTGCCGGTTCGAGTCCGGCCCTCGGTACGATCAACGTCATTCCTTCGAATGACGTTTTTATTTTCTTCTCACGGAGGTTTAGCGTAACTTTTTACTATTGGGAAGTTTTTCATGATCCGTTCAATAGTAAAAGTTTCGTTCCTTCTACCGTTCCTGTGGGTGCGTGCACAAACAGTACCTGCGGAATTTGTTCAATCCGCATTCCTTTCGGATTTTCCCGATACAGTCACCATCCGGCTTATCAAACCGTTCATTGATGATCGTTCCATCGTCGTGACGGTCGACTCCACGCCTGTTCTTCTATTTACGTACGAGGGATCGACACGATCTCTGCAATTCCGCAAACAACCGGAATGGAGCGATTCTGCCCGGATCACCGTCGTCTATTCCTATCAGCGTTTTGATCTTCAACCGGTCTACCGTCTCCGAACGCCTTCCATTGCGCTGGACAGCGGCGGACTGCCGAAATCGACGACCATTTTCCAGACCTCCGACGGATTGTTCGGCAATTCGTTCGGTCCCGAACTTTCCAAAAGCGGTTCGATCACGCGCGGATTTCTCGTCGGTTCGAACAGAGACCTGACATTGTCTTCCGGATTCCGTCTGCAAATGTCCGGAAAGTTGTCCGACAATATCGATATTGTCGCTGCGTTGACGGATGAAAATACTCCGATCCAGCCGCAGGGGAATACACAAACGCTGCAAGAGGTGGACAATGTTTTCGTCCAGATCAACGGCCCGGTGTATTCGGCCACCCTGGGGGATTTTTTGTTCGATGTCAACGGTGGAGAATTTTCCTCGCTTCATCGAAAAGTCCAAGGAGCGCGCGTAATTGCAGACTATACCAATGATATGCCCCGCACGTCCGTTCAGGTGACCGGTGCATCCAGCCGCGGTAAATTCCACAGCGTGCAATTCAGCGGCGTCGAAGGAATGCAGGGCCCGTACCGGTTAACCGGGAAAAACAACGAACGGGCGATCGTTGTCATCGCCGGAAGCGAACGAGTGTATGTGGACGGTGATCGTATGACGCGGGGGGACAATAACGATTATTCCATCGAATACGGATCAGCCGAAGTGACATTTTCTTCCAAACGGTTGATCACTGCCGCTTCCCGCATCACCATTGATTTTGAGTATGCGGACAGGCAATTCACCAGAAATTTTTTCGGAATCGGCGCACACTCTCAATTGTCGGCATCAGCTGCGGTGCGGATCGACTATTTCCGGGAATCGGATGATCCCGATGCACCGATCGATATCTCATTAACCGATGAGGACCGAAACATCTTGCGATCGGCCGGAAATTCATTGCCGGTGCGGTCCGGCGTTGTTTTTGTCGGAACGGATACATTGGGAATCGGCAAGGGAAGTTATGCCGCCGTCGATACCGTCATCTCCGGCGATACGCTCCGCGTCTACCGTTTCGAACAATTTACACCGCTGGCGCTTTATGCCGTGGCATTCTCCGCCGCACCCGACGGCAAAGGCGATTACCGCCGTGAAGCTCCGGGACTCTTTCGGTTCGTCGGCATCGGCGCCGGTGAATATTTGCCTCAAGTTCTCATTCCCGTTCCGCAGCAACAGCAATTGGTGTCGCTTCGGACGACGGTGTCGCCGTTTCGTACTTTCACGCTGGATGGTGAGTTCGCCGCCAGCAATGCCGATCCCAATCGCCTCTCCGAACTCGGCGACAACAAAAATCCCGGCACTGAATATAATGTTTCGGCGCTATACGCGCCGACTAATCTGGAATTAAACGGAATGCCGATTGGTGCATTGGACTTGCAATTTTCTCAACGCGCCAAAGACCATCGGTTCACCACGTTTGATCGATCGGATGAGGTCGAATTCGGACGAAAATGGAGCACGGACAGTCTTGTCGCCTCATTTACAGCGGATGAACTTCTGCGAGAGGGACATCTGGTGTATAAACCGCGCAGCGATTTGACCGTCACCTCCGGTGTTGGTACGATGGACCGTTCGGGACAATTTTCATCCCGGCGATACGATGGTGCGGTGGAATGGTCGGCAGTGGACAACCCGTACCTGCGGTATTCATTTGAAAAGATCAACGGTGAAGAATCCCAACTGTCGCTGAGTAATGAATGGTTCCGCCAGCGCGGAGACGTACGCCATACGATCGGCGCATGGACGCCGGCCTTTCGTTTTGAACAAGAAGAGCGGCGTGTGTATACGACGACGACCGATTCTTTACGAGGTTCAAGTTATTCCTTCCGTTCGGCTGCTCCGAATTTTCAGGTTCGCCGGTTTTTCGGAATGGACATCCGCGCAGAGTTGGAACTGCGTGAAAACTTTGCTGGATTTTCAGGCCGATGGGAGAAGCAGTCCCGCTCGGTCACGTATACGTCCGGCATCGATTTTCCGGAAGTGAATCATTACAGCGGATCGGTCAGCGTCAGTCTGCGAGAATTGATCGTCGAACCCCTGTTTCAACAAAACAACTCCACCAATGTGACAACATTGGTAAAAGCGACCTCCCGCTATCGACCTTTTTCCCACGGAATGGATATCGATCTTTTTTACGACGTCTCCACCCAACGGACCGCCCAATTGGAGCGGTATTTTTTTAAAGTCCGAAAGGGGGAGGGACAGTTTGTGTGGACCGACGCGAACGGGGACGGCAATGTGGATCTGTTCGACGAACGCGAATTCCGGCCTGACCGGTATGAAGGGGAATATATCGCATTAACCCGCAGCAGCGATTTTCTCGTCCCCGTCGTGAATCTTAAAACAACCGGACGGGTGCGGGTCGTACCGCGAAGATTCCTCAGCAGGCCGGAAACGGTATGGGAAAAAATTTTGGTAGCATTGTCATCGGAGAGTTATGTCCGGATCGAAGAGCGAAGCACGGAAAGGCGAACGGAAAAAATTTACACGCTCGATCCGGCCGTATTATTGAACCCCCGCACGACACAAGCCGGTTCTCAACTCGTGCAACAGGATCTCTTTCTATTTGAAAATGACCCCGGTCGTTCATTCCGGTTTCGTTTTTCTCAACGTCGGTCCCTCGGCCAATTCACCGGCGGCCGCGAACAAAACTATGCGCGCGAACGCTCTGTTCGGTCGCGGATTCAACTGACGTCGGATATCGCCGACCAGACGGAAATTGTATTCCGCGATGATAATGCCGTTTCGACTTCGGTGATCAATCGATCGCGTTTGATCGTTTCCGCCTTGTTGCGCAACGATCTTTCTTATCGTCCGGCAACAAATAACGAAATGGGATTAGTGCTGGAAACTTCACAAGCGGAAGATGGAGTGCCCATTCATCCTGCGCGTGCGAATTTTAACGGTCAAACGGTCCGCTATGTGTACGGATTTGCCGGCACCGGCCAAGTCCGTATTGATTTTTCGCGGGAAGAAGTCATAGTCGCAGCGCCGGCAACAGGTTATGTTCCGCCGTTCGAATTGACCGGAGGGAGGGATATCGGGAAAAACTATTTGTGGACGCTTTCCTCCGAATATCGGGTGCAAGGAAACATACAATTTTCGCTGGCCTATTCCGGTCGGACAACACCGAATTCCGGAGTGGTGCATACCGGAAGGATGGAAGTACGAGCCTATTTCTAATGATAAATCTCTTGCGACTCAATTGAAATCGTGGTATATTGTCGTAGTGAAAGTCCCGCCTCTATTGCGGGACTTTTTTTTGGTAGAGACTGTATGCCTTCCGTTCCTGACAAAATTCGAGAAATTGCGGAGACATTCACCGCGCCGATCGGCGCGTATGTCGTGGATGTCGTTTTCCGCGGCGAACGTTCCAGCAAAGTGATCGAAGTGTATGTCGACACCGATGCCGGGATCACACTGGAACAATGTTCCGATATCAGCCGGTTGTTGTCCGAATGGCTGGATGCGAACGAATTAATCGACGGCCGGTACCGGCTGGATGTTTCTTCACCCGGTCTGGACCGTCCGTTGCGATTACACCGGCAGTATGTGAAGAACATCGGACGAAAATGCGCGGTGAAATATACCGGTGAAGGGAAAAAAGTCTTGCTCGAAGGAATTTTGGAACAGGTGACCGCGGATTCGATCACCGTCGTAAAGAACAAAAAGGAGACCGTCATTCCGTTCGAATCCATTGTGGAAACAATGGTGGTGCCGCTTATTTAGCAACAGAACAGCAGTTTATTTTTGGGAGAAGTACAATGAATCATGAGATCGTAGAATCATTTTCCGGCCTGGTGCGCGACAAAAGCATCGACAAGGATATCCTCGCCGGCATCGTCGAGGACATCTTTGGGATGATGGTGCGGAAAAAATACGGACTGGATGCGAAATTCGATGTGGTCGTGAACATGGATAAAGGCGATATCGAAATTTATCTCGAGCGCCAGATTGTGGAGACCGTGGAGAACCCCGCAACACAGATCGATGTGGAATCCGCCCGCAAACTTTCCGGGGAAGAATTGGAAATCGGGGAAGAATACGTCGAAATCATTCCGCTGGCACAATTCGGCCGGCGGTTGGTCACTACCGCCAAACAGAATTTTACGCAGCGGATCAAAGAGATCGAAAAGGAACTTATCTTCAGCGAATACTCCAATTCCATCGGAGAGATCGTCGTCGGAGAAGTGTATCAGATCCGGAACAACGACTTGTTGATCATGCATAATAAAAACGAGCTGCTCCTCCCCCGAAGTGAACAGATCCCGAAGGAACGATTCAAAAAAGGCGATACGGTGCGCGGCGTGGTAAAAGAAGTACGGAAAAATACCAGCAGTCCTGTTGTCGTCATTTCGCGGACCGATTCACGGTTTTTGGAGCGGCTGTTCGAATTGGAAATTCCGGAAGTGTATGACGGCATTATTGAAATCAAAAGCATCGCACGGGAACCGGGCGAACGGGCGAAAGTGGCCGTGGAATCCTCCGACGATCGGATCGATGCCGTCGGCGCTTGCGTTGGGATGAAAGGGGTGCGGATCCATGCCATCGTGCGGGAACTGAACAACGAAAATATCGATGTGATCAACTTCAGCGACGATCACGCCACGTTCATCACCCGCGCACTGGCTCCGGCAAAATTGAAAAGCATCGAGTTGGATAAAGAAGAGGGGAAAGCGACCGTCACCGTGGAAGAATCGCAAGTCTCCATGGCGATCGGCAAAGGAGGGCAAAACATCCGACTGGCGAGCAAATTGACCGGTTATGACATCCAATTGGTGAAAGAAGGAAGCGAATACGACATCGACCTGGAAGAGTTCAAAGAAGAATTGGGCGATGAACTGTATGCCAAATTCGTCGAAGCAGGATATGAAACCGCAAAAGAAGTTATCGATGCGGATTTCGACGATCTGACGGAAGAGATCGGCACCGATGCGGAAAAGTTGAAAGAAATTGTTGAACTGATCAAAAAAGAATACGAAGAAGCGGAAGTCGACGAGGACGAGGACGAACCGTCCCCGGCCCCGGCCGCTGAAAAGTCGGCGTCATAACACCGCTCCACCATAAAAGGAAACGAATGTCCGAAGCAGCAAAAAAAGTTAAAGTCAAAGATGTCGCCAAAGATCTGAACATCAGTTTCACCGATGTCGTCGCCTTTTTGAACAAAAAAGGATACAAACAGGTCAAAAATCTCATGTCCTCGGTGGATGATGAGATGTTGCGGGATATCAATTCTCACTTTAAAAAGGAGAAGGATACGGCCGAACGGCATCAGCGGAAGATCGCCGAAATGAAAGAAACCCGGCGACGGGCCACGGAAAGCAAGTTGAAGGAAGAAGAAGAAGAAGCCGAAGAGAAAAAACCGTCGACGGTCGAACCGGCACTTGTTCCGACAGCCGATGCTCCCGCCGCCGTACCGCCGGCGGAAACCGTTGTCATCAAATCGCTGCAAACGCCGGAAGCCGAGGTGGCGGAACCCAAAACGGAAGAGGAACGCTCGCACTCGCCTCTGGAAACGTTACGGGCGAACCGCGGATCCCAAATGAAGGGATTAACGGTAAAAGGAAAAATCGAACTCGCAAAACCGAAACCGGCCAAAAAACTCGAACGAACAACGAAGGACGGCTCCGTCGTGACCGGTTCGTCCGAGTCTGACGACATCAAGAAAAAGAAGAAAAAGAAGAAAAAAATCGCCGGAAGCAGCGAGACGAAATCCCCCGAGACGGAGAGCGAATCGGACGCCAAGGGGAAAAAGAAGAAAAAAGGAAAGTTGCGTCCGTATGAAATCGACCAGGGACAAGTCGACGAAACGATCAAACGGACCCTCGCAGAATTAGACGATGCGGAAACGGTGATCAGCAGCCGCGCCGCCCACCGGAAAAAACGGAAACGGGAACGCGAAGAAGAACAGGCATTGCTCGATGAAGCGAAAGCGCTCGATGCAAATAAGATCCGCGTAACGGAATTCGTCACGGTCGGCGAAATGGCCAATTTAATGAAGGTCAGTCCGGCCGATGTGATTGCGAAATCGATGGGACTCGGAATGATGGTCTCCATCAATCAACGGTTGGACAAGGATACGATCATCCTTCTTGCCGATGAATACGGCAAACAAGTGGACTTCGAATCCGAATTCACGGTGGACGTTCTGGAAGATATACCCGATCCGCCGGAAAAATTACGTCCGCGACCGCCTGTCGTGACGATTATGGGACATGTCGATCATGGTAAAACCTCCATGCTCGATTATATCCGGAATGCCAACGTTGTGGCCGGCGAATCCGGCGGCATCACGCAACATATCGGCGCATACGAAGTGATGCTGCCGAGCGGAAAACATATCGCTTTCCTCGACACACCGGGTCACGAAGCGTTTACGGCAATGCGCGCTCGCGGTGCGCAGGTAACGGACATCGTCGTTCTGGTCGTCGCGGCGGAAGACAATGTGATGCCGCAAACAATCGAAGCGATCAATCACGCGAAAGCGGCGAATGTTCCGATTATCATTGCCATCAACAAGATCGATAAACCGGAAGCAAATCCCGACAGGATCCGTCAGCAATTGTCCGACCGCGGAGTGCTGGTGGAAGAATGGGGCGGAAAATATCAATCCGTGGAAGTCTCCGCAAAATCGGGAAAGAACATGGATCTGCTGTTGGAAAAAATTCTTCTGGAAGCGGAAGTGCTCGACCTCAAGGCGAATCCGGACCGGTTGGCACGCGGTGCCGTCGTTGAGTCGCAGGTGGACAAAGGCAAAGGAACGATCGGAACCGTGCTGGTGCAAAAAGGGACGCTGCGCATCGGTGATCCGTTTATCTGCGGCATATACAGCGGTAAAGTGAAAGCGATGTTCGACGAACGAGGAAGAAAAGTCGAGACCGCGCCTCCTTCCACACCGGTGCAGATTCTCGGGTTCGACGGTATTCCCGCCGCCGGTGATCAGTTCATTGCCGTCGAGTCGGATCGGATCTCCCGCGAGATCAGCATGAAGCGTCAGCAATTAAAACGCGAGCAGGATTTCCGGCAGGTGCGAATGGTTACGCTGGACGATATTTCGCAGCAAATCCAGGCAGGCCATCAAGTGCGCGAGTTGTCCATTGTCGTGAAGGGCGACGTGGACGGATCGGTGGAAGCATTGGCAGATTCTTTGATGAAACTCTCCACTGAAGAAGTGAAAATCCGCGTCATCCACAAAGGGGTCGGTGCGATTTCCGAATCCGATGTCGTTCTTGCCGCAGCGTCGCGCGCTCTCATCGTCGGATTCCATGTCCGGCCGAATTTGAATGCGCGGCGATTGGCAGAAACGGAAAATGTGGAAATCCGCCTCTACAGCATCATTTATGACGCCATCAACGAAATCAAAAACGCTTTGGAAGGATTGTTGGCGCCGACGTTAACCGAAGAAGTCGTAGCGACCGTGGAAGTCCGCGATACGTTCAAAGTATCGAAAGTCGGCGTGATTGCCGGATGTTCGGTATTGGACGGCAAGATCACGCGCAACAGCCGTGTGCGGTTGGTGCGCGACGGTATGACGGTGTTCACCGGCGGATTGGCCTCCTTAAAGCGGTTCAAAGACGACGTCAAAGAAGTGGACAAGGGATTCGAGTGCGGTATCGGTCTCGAAAATTTCAACGATGTGAAAGTCGGGGATATCATCGAGGCATTTAAAACCGTCGAAACGAAACGGAAGCTGATCTAATGTCCATTCGAACAGAACGTGTCGCCTCGCTCATTCGTGAAGAACTCGGAACGATGCTCAGCCGCGCATTCAGCGGAAGCACCGAATTCGGATTTACGACCGTCACCGAAACGCGGGTCACGCCCGATCTTCGGACGGCGCGGGTGTTCGTGAGCATCATGGGGACGAAAGAAAAACAGGAAAAAACGATGGCCCAGATTGAAAAAAACAAAGGCCATTACCGGGCGGAATTGGGAGCGAGAATCAACCTCAAATTTGTCCCGGTGATCGAATTTCGCCATGATACGTCGCTGGACAATGCGATGCATATCGAAAATTTGATCAAACAGATCCACAAGGACGATAAGAAGACCGAATGATATTCCGGCATGCGGGGGAAAAAGAGCGTCTGAACTTTGAGGAAGGGGAGATCATTCTTGTCGACAAACCGATCGATTGGACTTCCTTTGACATTGTTGCCCGGATCAGATCGATGTTCGACATCAAAAAACTGGGCCATGCCGGAACACTCGATCCTAAAGCGACCGGTTTGCTGATCCTGTGCTCCGGGAAAATGACCAAACAGATCGACCAATTTATCGGTTGGGAAAAAGAGTATACCGGTACAATGGAGATCGGCGCCGCTACAAAAAGTTTTGATGTAGAAACGGAAGTCTTTGAAAGAAAAGATTTTAGCGCGGTTGGTCAAACCGATGTAGAGCGGGTGTTTACATCGTTTCTGGGAAAACAATTACAGCTTCCGCCGATGTATTCCGCGATCAAAAAGAACGGGCGGCGTTTGTACAAAGACGCTCGAAAAGGAAAAGTGATAGAACGGGAGCGGCGGGAAGTGTTTATCAAGGAATTTGAACTTGTTTCATTCCGACCGCCGCTGATCGAATTCCGGGTCGTTTGTTCCAAAGGGACCTATATCCGTTCTTTGGCGGACGATGTCGGACAGCAACTCGGATGCGGGGCGTATCTTCTGCAATTATGCAGAACGAGGATCGGCGAATTTTTTTTGCGGGATGCATTGCCGATCGAGCGGATTCATGAGCTGCAACGAAAAATAATCCCTGCAACCGCGGAATTTTCATGATTATCGCCCGATCGTTACAGGAAATTACATACGATAAACGATCGTACGTCAGTATCGGGATGTTTGATGGAGTTCATCGAGCGCATCGTGCCATCATCCGACAGATCGTGGAGAAATCGCGTCACAACGGCGGCCGCAGTGTCGTCGTGACGTTCGATCCGCATCCCCGGGAAGTGGTATCGAAGGGAACAAAAGACGTACAGTTACTTTCTACGTTCGATGAAAAGATGCAACTCATTGAACGGTTGGGTGTTGACGTTGTTTTTGTCATCCCCTTTACCTATGAGTTCTCACGTCTTTCGTTTCGGGAATTTTATTCGTCGTATATCATCAACGGCGTGGGAGTATCGGAAGTGGTGGAAGGATTTAACCACCAATTCGGGCGGGACAGAGAGGGAGGGGTGAATCAGACCGTGGAGTTGGGAAAATTGAACAACTTTTCGGTGGAAGCGGTGGCGATGATGAGCGTGGATGACGTGGTCATCAGCAGTTCCGCTGTGCGAACGGCACTGATCAACGGTAGAATCGGTTTGGCCAATACGATGTTGGGATATGAATATCAGTTTTCCGGGATGGTGGTACGGGGATTCGGAAGGGGCAAACAGATCGGTTACCCGACGGCGAACATCCGTCTCGATCTCCCGAATAAAATCGTCCCGTCGATCGGCATCTACGCGGTGGAAACCAAAGTGCGAGGGACGTGGTACGGGGGGATGATGAGCATCGGACATAATCCGACCTTCGGCGATTTTCAGGACCGGACGATCGAAGTGAATATTTTCCGCTTCGACGACGACATATACGATGAAACGATCACGGTGCGGTGCATTGAGCGGACCCGCGATGAAAAAAAATTCGATTCCGTGGATGCGCTCGTCCGGGAGATCGATCACGACAAAATTACGATCCAACAATTGTTAGAACAATACAAACACATATCTTCATAAGGAGTTACAATGGCAATCACCAAGGAACAAAAGAACGAATTCGTCAAGAAATACGGAAAAGGACCGAACGACACCGGCCTGCCGGAAGTGCAGATCGCGATCTTGACGGCAAACATCAACTCATTGTCCGCGCATTTTGAAAAATTCAAAAAGGACAATCACTCCCGCGTCGGCCTGCTCCGCATGGTGGGAAAACGCCGCCGGCTGCTCGATTATCTCATGAAAAAAGATATCGAACGGTACCGCAAAATCATCGGCGAATTGAATATTCGCAAATAAGCTCCATTCATCGTACCATCGCAATCAGAAAAGAAGACAATATTATGATAGTAAAAAAGAGTGTTCAGATCGGAAATTACACGTTGGAATTCGAAACCGGCCGCTTTGCCAAACAGGCAGACGGTGCGGTGATGATCCGATACGCCGACACGATGGTCCTCGCGACCGTCGTCGCGACGAAACAACCGAAAGAAGGATTGGATTATTTCCCGCTGCAAGTGGAGTTCAGGGAAAAAATGTCCGCCGCCGGAAAAATCCCCGGCGGGTATTTAAAACGGGAAGGCCGGCCGTCGGATAAGGAGATCCTCTCCGCACGGCTGATCGATCGTCCGATCCGGCCGATGTTCCCCGATAATTACCATTGCGATACGCAGATCGTGGTCACCGTCTATTCCTCCGACCAGCAGAACGATGCCGACGTGCTCGGCGCGTGCGCCGCATCGGCGGCGTTGATGATCTCGGATTCTCCGTTCGACGGACCGATTGCGGAAGTCCGCGTCGGCCGCGTGAACGGTCAATTCCTGCTCAATCCGACCTTTGCGGAACTGGAAAAGAGCGACATGGATGTCACGGTTGCCGGTACGCTCAGTTCCATTTTGATGGTGGAAGGGGAATCCCGCGAAATTTCCGAAAAAGATATGCTCGCCGCTTTGTCCTTCGGTCACGATGCGATTAAAAAGATCTGCCAGTTGCAGATTGAATTCGCCGCCGAAGTGAAAAAGCCGAAACGCGTTGTCACGCCGAAATCGTACGATGCGGCGTTATTGTCCGAAGTGAAATCCCTCGCCGAAGTGCGGATTCGCGAAGCCGCGAATACCGTTTCCGCTAAGGAAGAGCGGGCAGACCGGCGAACGGCGATCGTCACCGAAACGCTCGAAACGCTGAAGGAAAAATTCCCGGAACAAGAACCGGTGATTAAAGAGATTATCCATGATATCGAAAAAACCGAGATGCGCGAAATGATTCTCGGCAAGAAAAAACGGCTGGACGGCCGCGGACTCGCCGATATCCGGCAGATCACCATCGAGACCGCCGTGCTTCCGCGCGCCCACGGTTCCGCGCTCTTTACCCGCGGCGAAACGCAGTCTCTCACGACCGTGACGCTCGGAACAAAAGATGACGAACAAAATACGGACGGATTAATTGAAGCAAAACCGCGCCGGTTCATGCTGCATTACAACTTCCCGCCGTTCTCGGTCGGAGAAGTCGGCCGCCTGGGAACCACCGGTCGCCGCGAGATCGGCCACGGCAATCTTGCGGAACGGGCGTTAAAAAATCTTGTCGGCGATGAAAAAGAATTCCCGTACACCATCCGGATCGTTTCCGATATTCTGGAGTCGAACGGATCGTCCTCCATGGCAACGGTCTGCGCCGGTTCGCTGGCGTTGTTCGATGCAGGCGTGCCGCTGAAAAAAGCATGTGCCGGTATTGCGATGGGATTGGTCAAAGAAGGGGATCGTGTGGCGATCCTCAGCGATATTCTCGGTGACGAAGACCATCTGGGCGATATGGATTTTAAAGTCGCCGGTACAACGGACGGAATTACCGCATTTCAAATGGACATCAAAATCCAAGGCATCACCCTGGAATTGATGGCCACGGCGTTGGAACAGGCAAAAGCCGGCCGTCTGCATAAGCTGGAAAAAATGAACGCGGCGATCGCACAACCGAAAGCGTCGCTCAGCCAATATGCACCGCGCTTCACAACCATCAAAATACCGACCGACTTGATCGGTGCGGTGATCGGACCCGGCGGAAAAATGATCCGCAGCATCGTTGCGGATTCCGGCGCCTCATCCATCAACATCGAGGATGACGGTACGATCCAAATCGCCGCAACATCGCAGGAACAGAGCGACAAAGCGCTTGCGCTGATCAACGCGATCACTGCCGTTCCCGAACCGGGAAAAATCTATAAGGCAACGGTGAAACGGATCATGGATTTCGGCGCATTCGCGGAAATCATGCCGGGAAAAGAAGGACTGATCCACATTTCCCAGCTTGATACGAAACGCGTCGCGAAAGTGACCGATGTCGTGAAAGTAGGCGATACGTTCGAGGTAAAACTTCTGGAGATCGATGAAAAAGGAAGGATGAACCTGAGCCGCAAGGCATTGATGACGCCGGAGAAAAAAGAACCGGCTCCCGAACAGCAGAATTAACGGACGCTTCCATCGACAGGTCGGCATGCGTGCCGACCTGTTGTGCTTTAAAGACGACGAACAGACGAACAGATGAACAGAACCATCAACCCTTCATCCGGATTGCGCGGTGAAATCAGCGTCCCCGGAGACAAATCCATTTCCCATCGCGCGGTAATGATCGGCGCCTTGGCGAACGGTACGACGGAAATCTCCGGATTTTTGAGCGCGGCCGATCCTCTCAGCACCATCGCCTGTTTCCGGTCGCTCGGTATTTCCATTCGGCAGGATCGACATGTGGTGACGGTGGAAGGAAAAGGATTGTACGGACTGCGACAATCCGCCGCGATGTTGGATGCGGGAAACTCGGGAACGACTATGCGGTTGCTCTCCGGAATTTTGGCTGGACAACCGTTCCCTTCGGTCATCACCGGCGATCAATATCTCGTCAAACGTCCCATGAAACGAATCATCGATCCGCTGACGGCGATGGGGGCACGGATCACCGCTTCCGCCGGGAATACGGCACCGCTTTCCATTTCTCCGGTGGAACGGCTTTCCGCAATCGAGTATACGCTTCCCATCGCCAGCGCTCAAGTAAAATCGGCCGTACTTCTTGCCGGGCTGTTTGCCGACGGAATAACGCGCGTGATCGAACATGAACCTTCGCGCGATCATACCGAACGGATGCTGAACCTTCCGGTGCAGCGGAACGGAGCGACGTCCGTTATTACCGTAGAAGGAAAAAAAGAATTCGATGCCCGTCCATTCATGATACCGGGCGATCCTTCATCGGCGGCATTTTTTATCGTTGCCGGACTGATCGTTCCGAATTCCGAGATCGTTGTGACCAACGTCGGATTAAATCCGACGCGCACCGGTTTTTTGGACGTACTGCGGAAGATGAACGGAAATATCACCGTGGAAAACAGACGATCGGTCGGCGGCGAAGAATTGGGGGACATTGTCGTCATCAGTTCGCCTCTTCGATCGGATCTCCGGCTGGAAGGAGCGGAGATCCCGAACATTATCGATGAACTGCCGATCCTTTCCGTCGCCGCTGCTTTTGCCGAAGGAACATTCACCGTACATGGCGCACAGGACCTTCGAAACAAAGAGACAGATCGGATTGCGGCGGTCGCCGTCAATCTTCGAGCGATGGGAGTGACCGTGGACGAATATGCGGACGGGTTTGCTTTTGAGTCAAAAAAGAATTTACTTCCAGCGACATTCAACAGTTTTGACGATCATCGTATCGCCATGTCGTTCGGCATCGCATCACTTGCGCTGCCCGGTACGTCGACGATCGTCGATCCCCAATGTGTGGAGATCTCATTCCCGGCCTTTTGGGAAACGATCCAAACATTACAACGATAGGAGTCGGTGTGGCAAACGTAAAGCTCGATCGTATCAAAAAAGAATATGAAGGGGGAGTAGTCGCCGTCAAAGGCGTCTCCATCGACATCCGCGACAAGGAATTTGTCGTCCTCGTCGGTCCGTCGGGCTGCGGAAAGTCGACGACCTTGCGAATGATTGCAGGATTGGAAGACATTTCCGACGGGACACTGACGATCGACGGAACGGTCGTGAACAACGTCCCGCCGAAAGACCGCGACATCGCGATGGTGTTCCAAAATTATGCGCTGTATCCCCACATGAATGTCTATGAAAACATGGCATTCGGACTCAAACTCCGGAAATTTCCGAAGGAGGAGATCGACGTACGCGTGCGAGAAGCGGCAAAAATTCTCAGCATCGAGGAATATCTCGACCGTAAACCGAAGGCCCTCTCCGGAGGTCAGCGACAGCGCGTGGCGGTCGGCCGGGCAATTGTCCGGAAACCGAAAGTATTCCTGTTCGACGAACCGCTCTCCAATCTCGACGCAAAAATGCGCGTACAGATGCGGACGGAGATTTCCAAATTACACAAACGTCTCGATGCAACGATGATTTATGTCACCCACGACCAGACAGAGGCGATGACGATGGGTGACAGAATCGTGGTGATGAAAGACGGTAACGTGATGCAAATCGATTCGCCGCTGGAATTGTATAACAATCCGGCCAATAAATTTGTCGCCGGATTTATCGGGAGTCCGGCAATGAATTTTATCGAAGGGACGATCGTCAAAAGTTCCGGAATGAAATTCATGGAAAAAGGGACGACATTGAGCGTGGATATCCCCAAAGACCGTCAAAAAAGATTGGAGGAATACGCGGGGCGGGAAATCTGGCTGGGAATTCGGCCGGAACATATATCCAGTGAAAAATCCAAAGGATCAAAGATTCGCGCTTCCGTCGAAGTGGTGGAACCGATGGGAAATGAAATATTTGTCTATTTCACCTGCGGCGGCGCACCAATGGTTGCACGAATGGCGCCGATGGATATGACGGTCGGTCAAACGGCGGACATGACATTCGACATGAGCAGCGCTCATTTTTTCGACAAAAAAACGGAGCTTGTCATTCGATAACCACCGTGATGGCAGTGCTCAAAAAAAAAGCCGCAGAAGCGGCTTTTTTTTGTCAGATCGTGATTACTTGATGTTGGAATTTATCGATCGCGATTTCGTTCGAAACCCATTTGACAAAATCCGGTCCGTATTTATTCAGATACTGCACGACACTGAATTCCCGTTCCTGAAAATTTCCGTTCGGAAAAACGTTCATTGCCGCCTTTTGTATCTGCTTTAACGAGATCTCTTCCTTCTGTTGCTGCGCTTTTTGCGTTTTTTGTTTCAAGACGTCGAGCTGCTGGCGGAATTTATCGCGCGTTGCATCGATCGTGCCATTGAGTGTAGGATCAATCTGCTGGATGCCGAACCGTGCCTCCGTGAGGGCGTCGTTGATCCGTTGCTCGAGCCCCGTGAACAGATCATCCACTTTCACTTCCGAAACCTGCTCGGACACACGCGCGAGCAGATGCTGGACATCGCCGAACAGTTCATTCACTTCCAGTGAATATTTTTCCAGCACTTTTTGAACTTTTTCTTCGACCAGCGTAACGCTGGCACGGGGATATATGACCGGCATGGGAAGACGGAAATATTCGTATACCGGTTTTAATTGTGCGAAGTATGCGATCTCGCCGGGGCCGCCCACATAGGCAATGGTGGGAAGGAGAGTGTCCTGACAGAGCGGGCGCAATACCACGTTCGGTGATAGCAACTCCGGAGTGTTCGCGGCGATCGACAGCAACTCCTCCTTTGTGTACCGCTGCCGAAGATTTTTAAGAAAATAGTCACCGTTCTCCGACGGTTCGATCAGGTGACGTCCGCCTTTGTAAAACAAAAAAAGGTTCAGAGCTTTGGCCTTGATCTGCGCATGATAGTGCTCTTCCAATTCCACGCTTTGGCGGATCACGAGTTTGGAGGTTTCGGAATTGGCATTGATTTCGTTTGTGAACAATGGGGAGAGGATTTTTTTCAGCTCCGGATGTTGCGGATTTAGGAAAATCAGTCCGGAATCCTCATAGATATGATTAAAAAATGTTGCAAACGCCTTGCCGATCGAATTTCCCTGTTGGTAATACCCACGGATTGTTTCCATCAACGATGCGGTAAATTCCGTCCGGGGAAGGGCCGCTTCCATCGTTGAGATGAATGGACCGATCTGGTCATCCAAAAGAAATGATCCGACGGCGCCGATATTACGTTCCAGAGGTTTTCCGCCGATCAAATATTCCAGCGTGGAAATTGTTCCTGACGAATTCATCACCGTTACGGTGTTGATTTCGTTGAAATCATGATCTTCACTGTCCAGCCAAAATACCGGCACGAAATTGAATTCCGGAAAATCATTCGAAAGTTTTTTTGCCAATTGAACCGTCGTTATCGCCTTATAGATCGTATACAACGGACCGGTACAAAGTCCCACCTGTTGTCCGGTGACGACCGCAAAGGTCGAATCGTTCCCCAGCAGATCGATGTTCGCCAGCGTCGTGATACCGCTGTGGTATTCTCTATTTTGTTCGTTTAATACCCGCTGCAACGTTGTGCGGTCATACGTGCGGCCGGAGAGTACATCGATCTTCTTTTGCCAAGCTTCTTTTTCGCGAAAATTTCCGGAATAGAATTCCGCCACTTTTTCAAAGTGCGTTTGATAGTCGGCATATAACGCACTTACCGCATCTGATTCCGTCAGTTGACGAAAGTTGATCAATTCCATAGAAGTCCGCTCAATCCTATATTTTTCTCAATATACTCCCAATTGACTCCAGAATCAATGAAGCATTGTCATCATTGATTTTAGCAGAATGTTGTAATATATTGCTATAGCAAAATGTCGAAACTTTCAGGAAAAATAGTCATTGTCACCGGTGCTGCCGGCGCGGTGGGGAAGGTCGTGACAAAAAAATTCCTGTCGGAAGGGGCAACGGTCATCGCCGTACACTCCGGAAGTGCGTCGTCGCAAAGGTTTGTTGACGAAACAAAAAAAGATCATATCCATTTGTCGGATTTTGCGGTTGACGTTACGTCGGAACAATCGGTTGATGCGTTCTTTTTAGCATTGGAGAAAAATTTTACGGGTGTTGATATTCTTATCAATCTCGTCGGCGGCGTCGCAGAAAAAAGGACGGTCGAAGAAATTCCGTTGCAAGAGTGGGACCGGATGTTCGCTCTCAACGTACGATCGGTTCTGTTGTTGTCTCAAAAGGTATTGCCGATGATGAAACGATCCCGTTCCGGGCGGATCATCGCCATTTCATCGAAATCGGGAGTGACGCCCGAAGCGTTTCGCGGGGCGTACGGAACGGCTAAATCGGCCGTGATCGCTTTGATTCGAACAATTGCAGAAGAACAACAGGGAACGGGGGATATCACGGCGAATGTCATTGCGCCGGGTATCATCCTCACGGAATCGAATAAACAGTGGGGAAGTGCCGATGAACAACGGACCTGGGTCACTCCGGAAGAGATTGCGGAGACGATCGTTCATCTCTGCCTCTCCCCGTCGATCAACGGACAAGTCATTCAAATGTACGGAAAAGGAAATCCATGAGTTTAAAGGAAGCCATTACAAAAGACCTGACCGCCGCGATGAAATCCGGTGATCGTATCAAGATCGATACGTTACGGATGCTTCGTGCACAAATATTGGAGTTTGAAAAAAGCGGCGCGGGAAGAGAAATGAATGCCGACGACGATATGAAGATATTGCTCTCTTCGGTCAAAAAGAGGAAAGACTCCATCGAGATGTATGAAAAAGCGAATCGAAAGGATCTGGCGGACAAAGAAGCAAAAGAGATCGAGATCGTTCAGCAATACCTTCCGAAACAAATGAGCCGGGAAGAGGCGCAAGCGGTGGTCGTAAAAATCGTCGCCGAAGCCGGCACCAAAGAGCTCGGAAAAATCATGCCCTTGGTCATGAAAGAACTCAAAGGCAAGCTGGACGGAAAACTAATCAACGAAATCGTCAAACAACAACTGGCGTAATTTATGGAATTCATCGATATCATTATCGGCATGGTGTTAGTGTTATTCGTCGTTTCGGGATACCGGAGCGGCTTTGTCAAAAAATTGATCGGCATTGTCTGTCTGGTACTCGCGTTAATCGTTGCGACGAAGTTCTCCGCCGATGTGAATGAGCTTCTCTTCGCCGGGATCGGAATTTCCGGCCAGACCGGTTTTTTCCTTTCGTTTACCGTTATCGTTCTCGCGATCACATTCGCCCAATCGGTGTTATACCGGGTGTTGATCAAAGATATGGTCGATGCATTATGGAACAAGCTCTTGGGAACTGTGATGGGATTGTTCGAAGGTGCGATGATGATCAGCATTGCATTGATCATTATGAGCATTTATTTAAATATCCCTTCAATCGAAACACGGCTCAATTCACAGTTGTACAAACCGTTGAAGAACTTTTCGCCGAGGGTATTCGACGAAGTAAACACGTTATTTCCCGAATCACAGGATTTTTATTATACGGTCATGAATCTCGTATACGACGAAATGAAGAAGATGGAGACGAAGTAATATCGTATGAGTCAGTTTGCCGCCGCTGCTGAAAGACTGGAACTGCACAAAATACTGCACCGAATACGATCCTACGCCTCATCCGAACCGGGAAAAGAAGCGGTTGCGGCGATCGAACCGACCGCCGATATGGCGGAAATCTCCTCAGCTCACCTCCGCGTCACCGAAATGAAGCGCATCCTGGAAGGAGAGGGTGGGTTTCCGATCGACGGCATTAAAGACATTCGCACAGCGTTACAACGTTCCACCATCGAGAATAACATCCTCTCTCCAAAAGAACTTCAACATGTTGTTTCCACCTTACGAGCTGCGCGAACAATCAAATCGTTTATTGAAAAGCGCAAGGAGTATTTACCTCAGCTCTCGGTGATAAGCTCTGCAATAGCAACGTTTAAGGAAATCGAATTCAACGTGGATCTTGCCATTGATCCGGACGGCGAGGTAAAGGATTCGGCAAGCAAGGACTTGCGCGCGATTCGCCAGTCGATTGCGGATAAACAGGCAACCATACGGCGGGCACTGGAAAAGATCCTTCGTGCAACGGCAGAGCAGGGATTGGTACGGGATGAGATCGTCACGACACGTGACGGCAGAATGGTAATACCGATCAAGTCCGAACTGAAAAACAAATTTCCCGGATTTATTCATTCGGCATCCGCTACCGGCCACACGGTTTTTGTTGAACCTTCCGAAACGCTCACGCTGAACAATGAGATTACGGAGTTATTTTTCCGGGAGAAACGCGAGATCGAACGGATTCTGCGCGATTTAACAACCCAGATTCGATTGAATTCCGTCCCTATCCTCCACACTTTTCAATCAGCTGTCCAAATCGATATTTGTTACGCTAAGGCGCGATATTCCATTGAAATAAAAGGAAATACGCCATTTATCAAAGAATCAGGATCTCTTGTTATTGATCAGGCATATCATCCGATCCTCTTGCTTCGGCATACCAGAGAGGCCATCGTTCCGTTACGCGTTGAAATTGGTGCATCGTATCACACGCTTCTCATTACCGGACCCAATGCCGGAGGGAAAACGGTGGCGCTCAAATCGATCGGGATCCTCGCATTAATGGTCCAATCAGGAATCCATGTACCGGTCTCGCCGGATTCCGAATTCCCGCTCTTTTCAAAAATTTTCGTTTTGATGGGTGATAACCAATCAATCGAAAACGACCTCAGTACGTACAGTTCGCATGTGCTTCAGATTAAAAAAATTATTGAACAAGCGGATCACCGGTCTTTGATTTTGATCGACGAAATCGGTTCCAATACCGATCCGACAGAAGGTGGGGCAATCGCAGCAGCTGTGGTGAAAAATCTAACGTTACGGCGGTCGTATACGATCGCCACATCACATCAAGCAGCGTTAAAAGCGTTTGTCCACAACGAATCCGGCATGGAAAACGGGGCAATGGAATTCGATCAAGAAACCCTTCTCCCGACATACCGATTTAAAATCGGACTGCCGGGAAGCAGTTATGCTTTGGAAATCGCACAACGACTCGGTATCGATGAGTCAATCATACAGGATGCACGGTCGCTGTTGGGTGATCAAAAAGCAAAGCTGGAACATCTCATCTTCGACCTGGAAAAACGTTCGCAGGAGCTCCAGTTACAGCTTTCAGTAGCAGACTCTGAATCCAAGAAATACAAAGAGTTATCCGGATCGTACGAAAGTAAACTCCGGGAGCTTCATAAAGAAATTCGCGAATTGAAAAAGAAAGCCATTGACGAAGCGAGGGGAATTATTGACCGAGCGGCCGCAACTGTGGAACAGACTGTTCGCGAAATCAAAACCAAACAAGCGGAAAAGGATGTCATTCGAAAAGGCAAAGAGCAGCTTCAACAACTGGAAAAGGATATCTCCCATCTGGAACAGGAACTGCGTACCAGTGTCTCCGGTGAGGAGGGGCATGCACCTACGATCAATATCAATGACACCGTCGTCCTCCGATCCGGCGGACAAACGGGAACCGTATTAACACTGCCGGATAAAAACGGAAATTTAACCGTTGCTTTTAATTCGATCAAAGCAAAAGTGAACGTTGCAAACATTCAGTCGGTATCGAAAAAAGAGGCGAAACGAATCGCGGTAAATTCTTTTTATACAAGCGATAAACCGCAAACAACAGAAGTAGATGTTCGGGGGTTGTTCGGTGATGAAGCGATCGAAATTGTCGATAAATTTATCGACGACGCGATCCTTGCCGGTCTCCATACGGTGGATATCATTCATGGACATGGGACCGGGGCGCTCCGCAAACGGATCCAATCGTTTTTAGAACATGACGGCAGAATAAAAAGCCAGAGATTTGGTGAACGGCACGAAGGAGGGGCGGGAGTCACCATCGTTGAAATCGCATGAAAAAACGTATCTCCAAAATATTGATCGCCAACAGAGGTGAAATTGCCGTTCGTATCCATCGGTCGGCCAAAGAGATGGGTATCAAAACCGTTGCGATTTATTCCGATCCAGACCGCACCGCACCCCACGTGCTCTGTTGTGACGAGGCATATCCACTGCAAGGGATCACTTCCGCGGAAACATACCTCCGTGTCGACAAAATTTTGGAAATCGCGCGTCACAGCGGTGCCGATGCCATCCATCCCGGGTATGGATTTTTGTCGGAGAAAGAATTTTTTGCCCGGTCCGTGAATGATGCAGGACTGATCTTTATCGGTCCGAACCCCGAAACTATCGAATTGCTGGGAAGTAAAACATCCGCCCGCGAACTTTTGGCAAAGAAAAATATCCCTATTGTTCCCGGCACGACTTCTCCGATTACAACGGTGGAAGAAGCCATCACTGTTGCATCGCGCATCGGATTTCCCGTGTTAATCAAAGCTTCCGGCGGCGGGGGCGGGAAAGGGATGAGGAAGGTGGATACGGCGGAAGAATTGGCAGGAGCGATCGACCGGGCGCGAAATGAAGCGAGTAAGGCGTTTTCGGACGATCGTGTTTATATTGAAAAATACATCGTCAATCCCAAACATATCGAAATCCAAATTTTAGCGGATGCGCATGGCAACGTCATTCATCTCGGCGAACGGGAATGTTCCGTGCAGCGTCGGCATCAAAAAGTTGTCGAAGAATGTCCCAGTCCGGCGTTGGATGATTCTCTGCGTGCCCGTATGGGCAAGACGGCAGTCGAAATCGCACAATCGGCCGGATACCGGAATGCGGGAACGATGGAATTTTTACTCGACGCGGCGAAGAATTTTTATTTTTTGGAAGTGAACACCAGGGTCCAAGTGGAACATCCGATCACCGAATTGGTGTACGGTATCGATATCGTCAAAGAACAGATCCGCATCGCTCAAGGTGAACCGCTTTCCCTCCGCCAGAGTGATGTCCGGATAAACGGGCACGCCATCGAATCGCGGATTTATGCCGAGGAGTACGATAATAATTTTCTCCCGTCCACCGGAACCATCACTCACTATCAACCGAGCGAAGGACCGGGTGTGCGAAATGATTCCGGAGTCCGCATCGGATCGGAAATTACGATGTATTATGATCCCATGATCGCCAAATTAATCGTTCATGCGTCGACGCGAACCGATGCGATTGCTAAAATGAAGCGGGCATTGGGGGAATATCGCATTCACGGGGTCAAAACGACCATACCGTTTTGCGAATTTGTTTTGGATCATCCGGAGTTTGTCGCCGGGACGTATGATATTAATTTTGTACCGACACATTTTCGATCGGTACAAGAAATTCTCCACCCGCTGGAATCCAAAGCGATCGCTGCGGTCGTTTCCACCGTTGCCGCATCAAACGGAACATCACCGGAACAATCTCCTGCCGTCTCGCGATGGAGTGATCGGCGGTTTCATGAATAAAACCACCATCACCGTTGCCGGAACGGAATACTTCTTCGATGAATTTAAAAAACGATTGACCACCGCCGATGGTCAGATCGTCAACGCCGATATCGTCCGGATCTCGGAAGGGGAATACTCCGTCGTGATCGACGGTATGTCGATCCATCTATTCGTTCGTGACCGGAGCACAGTCACGCTGCACAATCGTCTATTGACGGTCGATCGCCAAACGCCCCGGGATAAATTGGCAAAACAGCTTCAACAGGAATCCGGCGCACACTCCACCGCGGTAATTGTCCGGGCACCGATGCCGGGACTTGTTGCCAAGATTCTTCGTCATGAAGGGGAGACCGTCGCTTCCGGTGACGGAATCCTTGTGGTGGAAGCGATGAAAATGGAAAACGAGATTAAATCCCCCAAAACGGGAATTCTGCACAAATTGCATGTGAAAGAAAAACAAACAGTCGAAAAAAACGATCAACTATTCATCATCGAATGAGCATGAAATCATCATCAGAACCGGTCGTCACGAAAGAATTGGCCTTGCAGCATGGACTGACCGCCGACGAATTTGAACGGATATTAAATATTTTGGGACGGACGCCGACAATAACGGAGCTCGGAATTTATTCCGTGATGTGGAGCGAACATTGCAGCTACAAAAATTCGATCGCACAACTCAAGACGCTTCCGCGGGAAGGGAAACGACTTCTGGTCGGCGCAGGGGAGGAAAATGCCGGACTGGTGGACATTGGCAACGGACTCGCCGTCGCGTTCAAAATCGAAAGCCATAATCATCCGTCCGCCGTGGAACCGTATCAGGGTGCTGCGACAGGTGTCGGCGGAATCATGCGCGATATCTTTACCATGGGAGCTCGGCCCATCGCCGGCCTCAATTCTCTCCGTTTCGGCGATATCGAAGAAAAACAGACCCGGCATCTTTTGAAGGGAGTGGTCAAAGGAATCGGCGATTACGGAAACAGTTTCGGCGTTCCGACAGTCGCCGGTGAAGTATTTTTTGACCCGTGTTATCAGGCCAATCCGCTGGTCAACGCCATGTCGGTGGGGATCGTGGAGCACGGACAGGTTGCGTCGGCAATCGCGCACGGAAAGGGAAATGTCGTGATGATCGTCGGTTCCGCGACCGGCCGCGACGGTATTCACGGGGCAACGTTTGCATCGGAAGAAATCTCGGAAGCATCGGAGGCAAAACGTCCGTCCGTCCAGGTAGGCGATCCGTTCACGGAAAAATTACTGCTGGAAGCGACATTGGAGGTGATCCACGCCGGACTTGTTGTCGGTATCCAGGATATGGGGGCTGCCGGCCTCACGTGTTCGTCAACAGAAATGAGCGCCAAAGGAAAAAGCGGAATGGAAATCAATCTCGATCTCGTTCCTACCCGCGAAGCGCACATGTCGGCCTATGAAATTATGCTGTCCGAATCCCAGGAACGGATGTTAATTGTCGCCCGGCCGGAGAATGAACAAACGATTGTGGATGTGTTCAAAAAATGGGATCTTCATTGTGTGACGATCGGTCGGGTGACGGACGACGGTCTTGTGCGTGTGTTTCATCACGGAGAAAAAAAAGCAGAAGTACCGGCAGAGACGTGCGTGCTGGGCGGAGGAGCTCCGGTGTATATCCGCGAAACAGCCGTTCCCGCCTATCTTTCGACCACGCGGTCGTTCGATCTTTCGTCCCTTCCGCCGCCGGCGAATATGCTCGATTCCATCTATGCGCTGCTGCAGTCGCCGAACATCGCCAGCAAACGATGGGTATATGAACAATATGATTCGATGGTGCGGACGAACACCGTGGTATTGCCGGGATCGGATGCCGCGGTGGTGCGCGTGAAAAAATCGGAAAAACTTCTGGCGATGAAGACGGACTGCAATGCGCGATATGTCTATCTCAATCCGCGCAAAGGAGCGGCGATCGCCGTGGCTGAATCCGGACGGAATGTTGTCTGCTCCGGCGGTCGACCGATAGCGATCACCAACTGCCTCAATTTCGGTAATCCATATAAACCGGAAGTGTACTGGCAATTCACGGAGTCGATCGCCGGTATCGGCGAAGCGTGCCGCGTGCTCGACACTCCGGTCACCGGCGGTAACGTGAGCTTCTACAATGAGAGCCCTCAATCCGCCGTTTTCCCGACACCGACGATCGGCATGTTGGGCGTGATCGACCACGAACGATTTGTGACGACATCATTTTTTAAGAATGCCGGCGACGAAATTTTTCTGCTGGGCACCAACCGCGGTGATCTTTCCGGCAGTGAGTTTCTTGCCCGGCACTACGGCGTCACGGCCGGGGATGCGCCGTATTTTGACCTGTCCTTTGAAAAAAGACTTCAAGAGTGTACGCTCGAGCTGATACATCTCGGCGTCATCCGTTCCGCTCATGATGTTTCGGACGGCGGATTAATCGTCAATCTGATCGAAAGCGCCGTCGGCGGATCGCACCTATGGGGATGCAACGTGAAACTGCAGGCAGAACGACTGCCGTTATATCAACTTCTGTTCGGCGAGGATCAATCGCGTATCGTCATCACCGCCGCCCCCGAGCACGGCCGGTCTATTTCGGAGATCTGTGCACGGCACAACGTACCATGCCATTCTATCGGCTCGGTCACGGACGGAAATACAGCGAACTTCAACGGGGAAATTATTGTTGATCTCTTCAAAGCCAGGGATTTGTATTTTTCCACATTGGAAACATTAGTGCAGCGACCGATTGTATGATTCACGAACGTACCATGGCCGACATTGTTCCGACCACCATCGAACACCTTCCGTTTGATGTCATCGCCTTGTCCGGAAGTGAATCGACCGATTTCCTTCACCGCATTACAACGTCGGATCTCTCCACGTTTAAATCCGGTGAAGTGCGGCATACGTGCCTGGTATCGGACAAAGGGCGCAT
>CAZRWF010000002.1:0-2869 GCA_964603685.1 uncultured Chitinophagaceae bacterium | reverse complement strand
TTCCTTCGGCATTCGAACTCTGGCGGATCAATCACGGAATACCGCGGGCGAAAAAAGAAATCGTGCAGGAGTATAATCCGCTGGAACTCAATTTATGGAACTGGATCAGTTTTACGAAAGGTTGTTACATCGGACAAGAAGTGATCGCCCGACTGGATACCTATCAAAAGATCCAACGCGCTTTATGCCGTATCTCGTCGGATGAACAGTTTCAGGAACAGGATGTGTTATTCGACGGCGAGGGAAAAGAGATCGGAAAGATCACGAGCGTGATCAACGACGGTGATCGAACGATCGGTCTCGCCATGGTGCGGAATTCTCATGCCGTGATCGGTGCCGTTCTCAAATCCCGGCAAGCCCCGGCGCCGATGATCATCGACAAAATATTCCGGAAAGAGGACTATGGAAGAAATTAACGTCTCAGCCGAGACGAAACAGGGATTATATGAACAACTGTTGCCGCAGATCGAATCCCTCGTCGCCGATGAAGGAAATTCTGTTGCCAACATGGCCAATATCGCGGCGGCATTAAAACAAACCTTCCCGTATTATTCCTGGGTGGGGTTTTACCTTTTCGAACCACGCACGCGCGAATTAGTCTTGGGGCCGTTTCAGGGAAAAATCGCCTGCACCCGTATTGCCGTCGGGAAAGGGGTGTGCGGAACGTCGTTTGCCAAAAAAGAAACGATCGTCGTCGACGATGTTAATGCCTTTCCCGGACACATTTTTTGCGACGGGGATTCGAAATCCGAAATCGTCGTTCCTCTGTATCACGCCGGGGCCGTGATCGGTGTGTTAGATGTGGACAGCCATGACTATGCCAGCTTTGATGCGACGGACAAGAAATATTTGGAACAACTCATTCGATCCATCGACGGAAAAATTTCTCCATTATGAAAAAACAACCGAAATTACTGAAGGCGCCGAAAGCGTATAAAAATGCCGGATTTCTTTCCAGCCGCGATGCACGTCCGTTGCGAATCTTATCGGAATTTTTGGAACCGCTGAGCCGTTTTAACTATTACAATGTTAAGGACACCGTTGTTTTTTTCGGTTCCGCCAGAATCAAACCGCGCAGTGAAACGGTGAAACATCTGCGGGAGCTCGCAAAAAAAGGGAACGGAAAAAAAGTGCATTCACCGCGGTATCATCGACAACTGTTGCAAGCGGAAGTCGCCGTGGAGATGTCCCGTTACTATGAAGATGCAGCGGAACTATCGAGACTGTTGACGTTGTGGGCAAAAAAATTGCCGCTCAAAAATCGATTATTGGTCTGTTCCGGCGGCGGACCCGGAATTATGGAAGCGGCGAACAAAGGAGCGATGCTGGCGAAAGGGGAATCGATCGGTTTGAACATCAGCCTGCCGTTCGAACAATATCCGAATCCGTACATCACTCCAAAGTTCAATTTTGAATTTCACTATTTTTTCATGCGGAAGTTGTGGTTCATGTATCTCGCCAAAGCATTGGTGGCATTTCCCGGCGGGTTCGGAACATTGGATGAATTTTTCGAATTGCTCACGCTGCTGCAAACCCAAAAGGTCGGCAAACGGATGACGGTCATCCTCTACGGAAAGAGTTTCTGGAATAAGATCATCGATTTTTCGGCACTCGTAAAATACGGAATGATCAGTCCCGAAGATATGCAATTGTTTGCCTTTGCCGATTCGCCCAAAGAAGCGTTTGCCATTCTCAAAAAGGACCTCTTGCGGAACTATAAAGAATTTCGATGAACGTTTTGACCGAAAAAGAGATTGTCGAGATCAAATCGTTGGTTGCCTTGTTGGATGATGAGGACGAAACGATTTATGCAACCGTTCGCGAACGGCTGCTCGGATATCACGGGCAAGCGCTGCCCTATATTCCGTTTCTCGAAGAACAGAACGGCATCGCCGCCCGCCGATTCAATGAAATTCGTGAATTGATCTTACGCTCGACCATCAAAGAACAGTTAAGGAAACTGAAGAAGGGAAATAACGGCGATATCGATCTCGAAGAAGGAGTATTCCTGCTGTCGCGTTATCGGTACCATTCACTGGAAATACCTCCATATACCGATCAATTGAACAAATACGCTGCGGAATTAAAGGAGAAGCTGAGTTCGGTGGCGGATGAAACGGAGATCTTCCGGCGCATTATTTCGTTTTTCAGCGAGGAGAAAGGGTTTCGCGGGAACAGGGAAGATTATTATAATGATGAAAATCATTATCTCCACCGGGTGTTGGAGACGAAAGAGGGAATTCCTATCACCATCTGTGTTGTGTACCTGTTGGTGGGGAAAAGGATCAATCTTCCGCTCAGCGGAATCGGACTGCCGGGGCATTTCGTGCTTCGGTTTTCGTTCGGACATTCTCATGTCTATTTTGATCCGTATAACGGAGGAAAAATTCTTTCCGTTGCGGATTGCGAAGCGATCGTTCAAAATCTTGGGTATCATTTTACGCCGGAATATTTGGAACCGGTGACGAACAGACAAATCGTGGAGCGAATACTGCGAAATATCATTTTAATGCTGGAAAAACGGCAGGAAACGGAAAAGATAGAATCTATCCGACAATTCATTGATACTCTCAATTCAGATTTGTAAATTGTGTATGTCCCTCGGGGGTGTTTTGGCTTCGACGGGGTCGGAAATGGATAGATTTGCATACCGTGCACGCCTTTACGCACGTTAATCTCAGGGCAAAACAATAAATGCAGATAACTACGGTTACGCACTCGCCGCTTAATTAGCCACGAGCGCCAATACAGAGCTCTCCTAACGGTTCTGTAACGGCGTCGACTCAGTCAGGATAGTTAGTGCTCGGTCAGGGTAGCATTAATGAGCGTTCAAACCCTTGGCTGCAGTCAGGATGTTTTGAGTCCGGTC
>CAZRWF010000001.1:122471-147558 GCA_964603685.1 uncultured Chitinophagaceae bacterium | reverse complement strand
ATTACATTGAACAGTCAACAGTGGAGAAAACGACTTAACCTATGGCACCAAAGAAGATAAAACGATTGGGAATTTTAACCGGCGGAGGCGATTGTCCCGGACTGAACGCTGTGATCCGCGGCGTTGCCAAACCGGCCATGAACGATTACGGACTGACCATTGTGGGGATTGAGGACGGATTTGAAGGATTCGTGGAAGGCAAGATGCGTGAGATCTCGCGCGACGATATTGCGGGCATCATCGGCCAGGGAGGGACGATCCTCGGCACATCCAATAAAGGGGACCCATTCCATTATCCTACCGAAGGGATGAACGGCGTGGAGATCGTCGATGCGTCGCAGCGCGTTTTAAAACATTACAAAGGATGGGGATTGGATGCGATCATCACCATCGGCGGCGACGGAACGATGCACATATCGAACAAACTGGCGGCGATGGGAATGAACATCGTCGGCGTGCCGAAAACGATCGACAACGATCTGGAAGCAACCGATCAGACGTTCGGATTCGACACGGCGTTGTCTGTGGCGACCGAAGCAATTGACCGATTGCACACCACGGCATCGGCGCATCACCGCGTGATGGTGATCGAAGTGATGGGGCGGTATGCCGGATGGATTGCGCTCGAAGCGGGCCTTGCCGGCGGCGCGGATATCATTTTGTTGCCGGAACTTCCGTTCAAATGGGAAAGTATTATGCGCCGGGTGATCGAGCGCAGTACGCGCGGCAACCGGTACAGCATCGTGTGCGTGGCGGAAGGAGCCAAAGCGGCCGATGAAGATGCGGTGATCAAAGAGACCGACGTGAAGCGGACCGACCCGATCCGGTTCGGCGGGATCGGCGAACATGTGGGCCGCCGGATCGCACAGGAAACAGGTTTGGAAACGCGAACGACGATTCTGGGGCATTTGCAGCGGGGCGGAAGCCCGACGGCCTTCGACCGCGTTCTGGCAACCCGGTACGGCACGAAAGCGGTGGAACTGGCGGTCGCGGGCGAATTCGGGAAGATGGTCAGTCTGCGCGGATTAAACGTGACCAGCGTTGCGATCAAAGATGCGATCTCCAAACAACGGCTGGTGCCGGTGGACGGTGAGATCGTCACAACCGCTCGCGCGGTCGGTACCAGTTTCGGCGATGAATGATCAACGCTGACTGTTTTTCACCACGATTCTTTTTTTCCCGATGCCGGGTCATTCATCCCTGATGAAGGCTCGGCATTGGACTTTTGAGCAATGAGGATCTACTCCACAGTGTCGGACGGCGTTAAAGTGATCGACAGTAAATTTCTGTTGAACGCGTATTGCAACGGCCTGTTCCCCATGGCGGACGGTAAGGATGGAGAAATCCGATGGTTCGATCCGGAACGTCGCGGCGTAATACCGCTCGAAGGGCTCATCATCTCTCGCAGTCTGCGGCGGACGATCGTCAAAAATACCTTCGAGATCCGGGTCAATTATGATTTTGAGCGGACGATTCGATCGTGCGCCGACCGGAGCGACGTGTGGATCTCCGAGATGATCGTCCAGAGTTATGTGCAGCTGCACCGGATGGGGTATGCACATTCGGTGGAAGCATGGAGCGGCGGCACGTTGGCCGGAGGATTATACGGCGTGTCGATCAACGGCGCCTTTTTCGGCGAGTCGATGTTCAGCACGCAGTCGGATGCCTCCAAATGCGCGTTGGTATACCTGGTGGAACGGATGACCGTTCGCGGATACGCACTGCTGGACACGCAATATTCCACGCCGCATCTCGCATCGCTCGGCGGCATCGAAATTTCACGGGAAGAATATCTGCGGCGGCTGGACCGGGCTTTACAACTTTCCTGTTCTTTTGTATGAGGGAATGCCATGAATATCATTACTGAAACGTCATTTCTGGGACTGACTTTTTTAAAACGGGGAAAAGTGCGGGACATCTACGATCTCGGCGAATTCCTGTTGTTCGTCGCGACGGACCGGCTTTCCGCCTTCGACGTCGTTTTGCCGCAGGGAATCCCGTTTAAAGGAAAAGTCCTCACGCAAATTTCGGCGTTCTGGTTCGAACAGACGAAGGACATCATCCATAATCACGTCGTGTCGACCGATGTGGAGCAATTTCCCGCCGCCTGCCGGCCGTATGCGGACGACCTGCGCGGCCGGAGCATGTTGGTGAAAAAAACGCAGCCGCTTTCCGTGGAATGTATCGTCCGGGGATATTTATCCGGATCGGGGTGGACGGACTATCAGCAGACCGGTGCGATCTGCGGAATTCCGCTTCCGGCGGGATTGCGGGAAAGCGACCGGCTTCCCGACGTGATCTTTACTCCGTCGACAAAGGCGGAGATCGGTATTCACGATGAAAATATTTCATTTGCGGAGATGGCACAACGGGAAGGGAAGGAGCGGAGCGAACAGGTGCGCGATGTGTCGGTGAAGATCTTCCGCCGCGCCTCGGAAATCGCCGAATCGAAAGGGATCATCATCGCCGATACGAAGATGGAGTTTGGAATGTTCAACGGCGCATTGATGCTTATCGACGAACTGTTGACTCCCGATTCTTCCCGTTTTTGGCCGCAACAAACCTATGCGCCCGGCTCCGCACAGAACAGTTATGACAAACAATTCGTCCGGGATTATCTCCTTTCCATCAATTTTAACAAACGTCCACCGGGTCCCCGCCTGCCCGACGATGTCATCCGCCGCACCTCCGATCTGTATCAACAAGCGGTGTACGCGTTGACCGGGAAACATGTCCAATGAAGTATGTGATTCTGCTCCTCTCCCTGTTGTTCACCGCCGATGCGCAGACCTCCGGACGTTCGAGAGAACTGCCGCTTGATACGCTTGCCGTCGTCGGCTCGCGCATCATCAGCGGAAAGGATTTTCTGGAACGTTTCGAACTGATGCCGTGGCCGAATAAGGACAAAGCGGTGATCATCGAAACCACAAAGCTGTCGTTCCTTCAGTCGCTGGTGGCGGAAAAACTTCTTGCGTTGGAGGCCTCTGCCCTGGGACTCGGAGCGGACTCGGTCACTTTGCAGCTTCAACACAATCTCGAACGGCTGTTTGTCCGCGACGAATATTACAAACGGCAGGTACTCCCGAAAATCACCGTCTCCCCGTCGGAAATCCGGGAAGGGATGCGTCGGCTTCCGTACGTGATCGATGCGGAAGTGCTGGGAGTGTTGTCGTCGAAGGAGGGGGAGCAGCTCTACCGGAAAATTGTGAACAGCAAGAACAAGTCGAAAACGTTCGCTTTATTTCAAGATTCGCTGTATGTGCCGATCGATACGCTGCAGGTGACGTTCGGATTTTCTGATCCGGCGATTGAAGAGGCGGTCTTTAGGGCGGGCACGGACAGCGTAACGCGGCCGATCCGTTCGGACTATTACGGTTGGATAATGCTCCGGCCGTTAAAAAAATATTCGAACGACCAGTTTGCGCGTCTCTCCCAGCCGGATCGCACACACAAAGTCCGGCAACTCATCGAACGGAAAAGGGAAGATTCCATCGCCACGAAGGTATTTGCCGCCGTCACCGCTCCGCAGCGGGCGGAGGCGAACGGCGAGATGTTTTCGCTTCTGGCGGACTCGATCTTGTCGCTGCTACGAGAGGATTCGGCTGCCTATCGTTCCAAAAACACCTACTTGCTCCCCGCGACGGCAATTTCGACGTTGATGCAGCGGCTCGCTCCGCTGCTCGCGGAACCGTTCGTGACCATTGCGTCGGGAAATATGACGTTAAAAGAGGTCCTCGTCGGCTTGGGGAACAATTACGTCGTTTTTCCCGGCCTTCAGCTCGATCACATCCGTTGGGTACTCAACAACAATATCAAGACGGTAATTCAGAATGAACTGCTGGCACGCGAAGGATTGAGTGCGAATCTGCATCAGACCGAGGCGGTCCGTCACGACATCGCCACGTGGATCGACAACCGGAAAAGTATGCTGCTTATGCGCTCGGTGATCGACACCGTGAGAGTGTCCGACGACGAGATTGAGCAGGAATATCGTAACACGGCACAACGGTACGGTGCGACGGTGAAGATCAAAGTGCAGGAGATTTTGGTGAACGACCTCGAATTCGGAAAATCGCTCCGGTCCCGGATCACCAAAGGGGAAGATTTCGGTACACTCGCACGTGCATTGACGTTACGTTCCGAATGGAAAAATTCCGGCGGCATTTCGCCCTTGATTGACGCTTCCCAATGGGGTGAATTGGGAACATATGCCGCCTCTGCCCCGATCGGCGTTCTGAACGGGCCATGGCGTACGAAAGAGGGCTGGACGCTTTTTGCGGTGATCGAACGGACGGTGGTGGACGATTCCATTCGCGGCCGGTTGCCGGAGATCAAATCGTCCATTGCACAAAAATTACTGACGGAAAAACAGCAGCAGTCGCTCAGCCGGTTCGTGGGAACTCTGGCGAAGAAATACGACGTTTCTATCAACGAGAATGCGCTTCGCTCCGTGCCGACCACAACCACCAATATGGTCACCTGGCGTCATTTCGGATTCGGCGGCAGGATCGTCGCCGTTCCGCAGACGATTCCGCAAACGGAATGGATTTACGAATGGAAGCGGCAGCAACAGCTGAATCAATGAGCCGCCGCAGATTTATTCGTTGATGCGATGATATAATATTTACAACACACATGTTCAGACTGAACGAAAAAGAAAAGGAATCGACTTCATGAGCACCATCTCTTCGGAAAATATTCTCAATGCACTCCGCGCCGTTCGCGATCCGGATCTGAATCGCGACATCGTAACGCTGAACTTCGTAAAAAACATCGTCATCGACGGGTCGAAGGTCAGTTTCGACATCGAATTGACCACGCCCGCCTGTCCGGTAAAAGACGACATGAAACGACAGGCGGAACAATTTGTCAAGCAGGCCATGCCCGGCATCGAATCCTTACAAGTGACGATGACCGCGAGCGTGTCGAAACGGGCAAACATGCAGGCGATGCCGGTGCTGACCGGCGTAAAAAATACGATCGCCGTCGCCAGCGGCAAAGGAGGAGTGGGAAAATCGACCGTTGCGGTGAATCTCGCCGTCGCGCTGGCGCGGGAAGGGGCATCGGTGGGATTGATCGATTGCGACATTTACGGACCGAGCATTCCGCTGATGTTCAACATCAACGAAAAACCGCGGATGCACAATCAAAAATTGATGCCGTTGGAGAAATACGGCGTGAAAGTGATGTCGATCGGCTTTTTAGTCGATTCCACGCAAGCAGTCATCTGGCGCGGACCGATGGCGAGCGGCGCGGTGAAGCAATTCCTTACCGACGTGGATTGGGGCGAGTTGGATTATTTGGTGTTCGATCTTCCGCCGGGAACGGGGGACATTCAATTGACATTGGTGCAGCAGATTCCGCTCACGGGTGCGGTTATTGTCACGACGCCGCAGGAAATGTCCCTTGCGGACGCCCGCCGTGGTATGGCGATGTTCCAAAAAGTGAACGTGCCGATTCTCGGTGTGGTGGAAAATATGAGTTATTTCGTGAGTGCAAGCGGCGAACGGGAAGACATTTTCGACACCGGCGGCGGGAAAAAAGTGGCCGATCAGTTTAAAGTGCCGTATCTCGGGGATATTCCGATCTACACGAAGATCCGCAAAGGGAGCGATTCCGGCCGGCCGATCGTCGATTCCGAACCGGCCGGGGAACCGGCGAAGATCTTCACGGCAATCGCAAAAAATCTTGCAGCGCAGATCAGCATCAGCAATTATGCAAAACAATCAGCACCGATCGAAATTTCGATCGGAATGAAGAACTGACCGCGGAAAATATCCAACGACAATGACATTGTTCGAAAAAGTCCGGCTCTCTCTTGAATCCGTCCGACCGTACCTTCAGGCGGACGGCGGCGATGTGGAGCTGATGCGCGTGACGGACGACGGTTTTGTGGAAGTGAAACTGACCGGATCGTGTGTCGGCTGTCCGATGGCGCGAATGACGCTGCGGGCGGGAGTCGAACGGCGATTGTTGAAAGATGTGCCCGAAATTCGGAGGGTGGAACAAGTGTTGTGTTGACCGGCCGCGTGGCCGAAGTTTATTGTTTTAATTGCACTTCCCGGATCTGCCGGTCTTTAATCTGCAAAATCCTACCCTGTGCCTTCCGCACCAGATC
Source organism: uncultured Chitinophagaceae bacterium (assembly GCA_964603685.1). Classification (GTDB taxonomy): domain Bacteria; phylum Bacteroidota; class Ignavibacteria; order UBA10030; family UBA8401; genus UBA8401. Next base: position 141,440 of record CAZRWF010000001.1, on the reverse strand, counting down.
ATAATTGTGCGTTGTCATCAGCACCGCCGTCCCCCGTGCATTGATATCCAGCAGTAATTTTAAGATTTCCAGCGAAGTTCCCGGATCGAGATTTCCGGTCGGTTCATCGGCCAATATCAGGAACGGTTCGTTGACCAGCGCCCGGGCGATGCAGACGCGCTGCTGTTCGCCGCCGGAGAGCTGATGCGGCATGGCATTCCGTTTATGGCTGAGGCCGACTTGCGTCAACACCGTTACGACATTTTTTTTGATGTCGTTCGAGGAAGCGCCGGTCACATGAAGGGCAAAGGCAACATTGTCGTACACATTCCGGTCTTCCAACAATTTAAAATCCTGAAAGACGATCCCGAGTTTTCTTCGAAGGAAGGGAATCTCTTTGGCGGTCACGGTACGGGACGAATACGGGCCCACCATCACCGTCCCCCGTTGCGGCAGAAGGTCCATGTACATCAGCCGGAGCAGACTGCTTTTCCCCGCGCCCGATTCCCCCACCAGCGACACGAATTCGCCGGGTGCGATCTGAAAATCGACATCCCGCAGCACGGAATGATGATCGAAAGAAACGCTGACGTCGTTCAATTGTACCAGCATCATGTCCCTCGTTCGGCGATGATAGAAGCGGCAAGCGTGATGGCGGCGGTCATGCTTCCCGGATTGGCCTTGTTCTTGCCGGCAATGTCGAAGGCGGTTCCGTGATCGGGCGAGGTGCGGATTATTTTTAATCCCGCGGAAAAATTCACCCCTTCGTCAAATCCGCTCATCTTCAGCGGAATCAATCCTTGATCGTGGTACATCGCCAATATGGCATCGAACTGTCGGTAATTTCCCGAAGCAAAAAATCCGTCGGCCGGAAACGGTCCGGTGACGTTGATCCCGGCATCGACACCCTTTTTGATCGCCGGCTGGATAATCTCTTTTTCTTCCGTTCCGATCGCCCCGTTTTCACCGGCGTGCGGGTTCAGTCCCAACACAGCGATGGACGGACGGGAAATGCCGAAATCTTTTTTCAGGGAGGACTGCACGGTCTCCAGCTTGTCCATAATCCGTTCCACGGATAGATGTTCCGAGACTTTTTTCAGCGGAACATGCACCGTCGCCAGCGCGACCCGCATCGTGGAGGAGAGCAGCATCATCGTCACCTTGTCCGACCGGGTGAGCATTGCCAGCATTTCTGTCTGTCCGGGGAAGTTGTATCCGGCGAAATGCAGCGCCTCTTTGGATACCGGAGCGGTGACCATGGCGTGGGCTTCTTTTTCCAGACACAGTTTGATCGCCCGTTCGATCGCCATTCCGGCACACACACCCGCATCGGGGGAGTTTTTGCCGATTTGAAGATTTTTCGCCGTTGCGCCGTGCACCGTCAGCACCGGAACCGACCCCGCGGGAATTTTTTGCGACAGCGATTCGACGGAGACGAGATCCACTTTCAGTTTTAAAAGTTTCGCATAGTGCCGAAATATGTCGTACGATCCCACCAGCACCGGTCGGACCGATCGACGGAGGGAGGGAGTGAGGATACTTTTGAGTGCCACTTCGGGACCGATCCCGTTGAAGTCACCGATGGTGACGGCGATGATGGGCTTCATTTATTCTCTGCCAGTTTGTAATTTCCCTGCTTACCGGGATCTTCGAATGTGAACTTTTTATTCAATGAATCGTACGTCCACACTTCCCGCGGAGCGCCGCCGGGACTCAGCGATCGTTCCGTAGAGGAGGGTTTGCCGTACAAAATATAGACCTTACCGCGGTCCGTAATTGCACCGTTCGCATCCCGCAGCGTGCGGAAATTGATCAACGCATAATCGGCGCGCCGGTAGAACTCGTGCATCACCTCATTATACGCGGTTGCCGGGGAGGGGTCCTTTTTTTTCCAGAACTCATCAAATTTTTTGATCCGCGTTTCCCGTCCTCCGCGGCGAAGTTCGGAATAATCCGCTTTCGTCATGATAAACTGCAAAGGTTCAGTCGCCAGATCCAAATCGGCGAGTGTGTTCGGCATATTCAGCCAGCGCGCGCCGAAGCGTATCAGACGGCGGGAAGAATCGGGCAGTACCAGTTCCAATTCATACCGGCCTTGCCGAAGATCCTGCCGGTTGAACGACAGATGGTGCAGGTGAAGGGAAGAATGCGGCGCGGCGTCCAATCGAACGGCATTGAGTTCCGCCGCCGGGTGTACGGTGCTCTGTTCGATGATCGTCGGGGTGATCGCTCGTTCCGAATCGATCGTTTCCGTTTCATCATCAGGAAGGATCTTTTTTAATGAATATTGGATGGTCGGATGTTTTTTCGATGAGAGAAAGAGTATGCCGAACGGCTGCGAGAAGTGAACGTCCCCGCCGAGGTTCGCCACACGGTATCCGTTGCCGGCGGTCGGTTCCACGGGAATCATCGTCGAGCCGTCTCCGTGCGGCGACGGGTAGCTGATGGTCGTCCGCTGATCCCGGAAGATCCGTTTGGATTCTTTATCCTCCGCCGTGATCACTACGGTATATCGGCCCGACGACACCGGCAATACGACGAATTCTTCCGCGAACAACGATCGAAGGTGCGACGGAGAATTGTCGGAGGAGGTCAGTTCTATCGATCGGAAGGTCCTGGCCACCGATGTTCCGGTGGTGTCGATCAACTCCACCAGAACTTCGCCGCGAGCGCCGAATTCGGCCGGTCCGGGGGGATTAATCCGGGTGAAGACGAAAAAATCGTATCGGATCCGAAAAGGGAGGAAAATATCGCCGGACGAATCACGCTGCAGCGCATGTGCTTCAAAATAGAAGGCGGTCGGACCGGTCTGTTCGCGGATCACCATGTTCTGCGCGGACGAAACATCCGGGAGCAGGATGGTCAACAGGAAAAAGAAAGATCGCACTGTTTTCATGAGTTCTCAAAAACGGTCATCAAATGTTCGAACGGATTGCCGTACCAACGGCGGAACTCGGGATACTTCGTGAAAAGATAACAAAAATGTGGAAAAGGATGAAGGGTTTTTATTCGAACAACGTCACCGGTTTGCCGATCTCCGCAGCGTGCAGTTTGATGTGCGGATACTTTTTAATGATGGAATATCCCATCCAATCGATCGACTCGTGTTCTCCGTGCACCAGCACCACCGTCGACGGACGCAATGATTCGACGATCGAAAGAATCCCCTCCCGGTTGCTGTGAGCGGAGAACCGGAACCGGTCAACGTCGCACGAGACATTCTGCGGGGGATTCGTATCGGTTAATTGGATCATATCACCTTTTTGCGCCCGGCTGACCCGGAATCCCGGTGTTTCCGGATCCATATAGCCAACCGAAAAGATTCCCGCTTTGGGGTCGGTAAGCCACCGCTGTGTCAGCTTGAAGGAGAGAGTGTTGGGAACAATCATCCCGCTTCCGGCGAGCACGATGCACTGCCGCCGCAGAAGATCGTCCGGATGTTCCACATCGTACAGGTCCTTTTGCGGAATGTCGCCGAGGAGGAAGTCCGTGTCGTTGTAGTGTACCGTAAACCGGTTCTTGTCGTACACGGAGCAGAGTTTCCGTCCCACTCCGCCGGTATAGATATCGGTTGCGGCCAATTTCCCTTTGCGCATCATTTTCCACAGCATGGAAAGGATCTCTTGCATCTTGCCGAGTGCGAACACCGGGATAAGAATGGATCCCCCGCGTCCCAATATTTTGTTCGCAGAAACGGCGAGCCGGTCCTGTTCGGAAACGCGGGAGGGGAGTTCGGCGGAATCGGTCGATCCATGCGTACATTCCATGATCAGCACATCGACCTTCCGTTTCGGAAGAATTGCACCGGCCAGAAGCGATTGTTTTTCCAGATTAATGTCGCCGGTATAAAAGATCGATCGTCCCCCGTGTTCCACCAGCGTTCCGGCGGAACCGAGAATGTGGCCGGCATCATGAAACGAGACGGTGACCGGATCGCTGCTGGAATGGCGGTAGCCCGTCACGGTGAATTCTTTTTGAAATTCCTGCCACTCCACGCTTTGGATCAACAGGTCGATCTCCTCGTGCGTATACGCACGGAGGGTCATCTCATCCTTCAACTGTTCTTTCAGAATGTTCACGGAGTTGTGAAGCGTGATCTCCGCGACGGCGCGTGTTTGAGGTGTTGCGACGATGCGGATGTACGGATGCTGCTGGATAAGATACGGAAGCGCGTCGATATGATCTTGATGGGCGTGGGAGATCAATACCGCATCGACATTTTTTTCTTTGATCAGGTCGAAGCGGGGAAGCGAATCAATCCCGAATTTCCGCGGATGTGTGCCGCTGTCCAGGACGATGCCGGTCCCTTCGATATTCAGATAATAACAGGAGGCGCCGATGTCGTTCGCGCCGCCGAGCGGAAGCAAGGTGATCATGAAGGGAAAATACGGTTATCGGATGACATCCTCCACCGCCGAATGTAATTGTGCGGAGGTTTGTTTGCCGAGAAGAAACCGGCGCTGTTTTCCCGCCGCATCATAGATAAATGTCGCCGGAACGGCGCCGCTCCATCGCCGGTCGAATCGCCCGAAAAACTCATCCTGTCCTGGAAAATCGGCGACATAGACGGGAAACGGGACGCGCATGGTATCGATGAACGGCTGGATTTTGGTCGCGACTTCGTCCGGATAATCCACGCTCACCGCAACGACGTCGAGTCCGCGGTGTTGCATCGCGGAAGACAACTTCACGAGATCGGGAAATTCCTCTTTGCACGGATCACACCAGGTGGCCCAGATGTTCAGCAACAGTGCGTTGCCGTTTCGATGCGTCAGCAGTGAGTCGAGCGACGATTCCGTTAACACACGGACCGGAGCGACGGATTGCGCGCCGGCGCCGGCCGTGAAGAAAAAAAAGAAGCCGAGGAGTACCTGGCTTCGCATGGAGAACAACGGCATTATTGTGTGACCCGTTTGATGGTGCAGCCGAACGCTTTGGTCTCTTTTTTGGAGACCGGTTTGCCGGCCAGGATTTCATCGAGTGCGGCACGCAGGTCTTTGGACTGCACTTTAGCGATCCGCTGTGAGTCGTCGATGCGGCCGTGATACAACACGGCGAGCGTCGTCGGGTGAACGACGTAAATTTCCGGCGTGAACTGTGCTTCCAGTTTGTCCGCGATAACGTTGTTCACATCTTTCAGGATCGGGAAGGAAAAATTGTGCTCTTGGGCATGTTCTTTGATGTCGGACGGAGTTTCCGCTTTGTTCGAATTGATCCCGACGATGGCGACATTTTTCCCTTTGTAGTCGTTATACAATTCCGCCATCCGTTCGTTATACGCGTTGGAGACGGGGCATTGGGTGGAGATGAACATCAGAACAATCGCTTTGGAGTTCTTATAATCGGCCAGCGAAATCGATTTGCCGTTATAATCCGCCAGCGAAAAATTGTCCACCTTCTCCGGTGCACCGGCGAAGGCCAGTCCGGCAACGAGCAATACAACGAATAACTGTTTCATGGGTCCTCCTGTTATTGATTGGTTAAATGGAATATTTAGCGATCACGTCTTCGGGGATCCGTTCTGCGCGGTTAGTGGCGAGATTGACCATCGTATATTCGAATGTCCCGTCCGTACACAATTTGTTCGTTTCTTTCCTCACTATTTCAAACACCACATCGACTCCGTTGGTTCGTACCTCTTTGATCTGTGTTTTGACGACGGCGATGTCCCCTAAGAACAGTGGGCGTTTGAAGTGCATCGTGCAGCCGGTCACCACCCAGCCGAATCCGCGTTTAATGAATTCGTCCATCGCCATTCCGTAATATTTCCCCATCTGTTCGTACCGCGCAGCGAGAACATAGTCGAAATACCGCGCGTTGTGGACATGATTATTCATGTCAATATCATCCGGCCGGACGACGATCTCGGAGGAAAATTGAGAATAGAGTATGCTCATGAGTACGGAAATTGGTGAAAAAATACAATAAACAATTGTCGAAAATAAACATTCTATTATTTTGGATGGAAGGAATCCGGATCGGTCTTCCTCATGAGTGAAGATTCTTCCCGCGACTCCTCTCGACGAAGGATGCCATCGGAGAGGACTCGAAGCGCACAACATCATTCACCGATGTTACGGAAGCGAACGGAGATACTCCACCAACAAGCGCACGCCGGCGCCGGAGCCGCCGCGCGGAATATAATCCTGATGCTCCTCCTGGATCGCTGTGCCGGCGATATCGAGGTGGACCCATTTATATTCGCCGATGAATTTTTTCAAAAACCATCCGGCGGTGATCGCACCGGCCCAGCGTCCGCCGACATTTTTCACATCCGCCACATCGCTTTTGATCAGCTTTTCGTACTCATCGAACATCGGCAGCTGCCATACGCGGTCGTACGAACGTTCGCCGGCGATTTTTAACGCGTCCATGGTCGATTGATCGTTGCCCATCATGCCGCTCGCATAATGTCCGAGCGCCACCACACACGCGCCGGTGAGGGTCGCCAGATCGATCACCACCTCGGGTGAATAGCGCGATGCGTAGGAGAGCGCATCTGCTAGAATCAATCGTCCTTCGGCATCGGTATTGTCCACTTCGGATGTTTTTCCGTTGAGATGACGGATGATATCCCCCGGTTTTACGGCGGAACCGTCCGGCATATTTTCGACCGCCGGAATTAATCCGACGAGATGTTGATGCAGATGCAGCTGCGCGGCGGCCGAAAATGTTCCGATCACTGCGGCAGCGCCGCTCATATCCATTTTCATTTCGGCCATGTTGGCGGACGGTTTGATGGAAATTCCGCCGGTGTCGAACGTGACACCTTTGCCGACAAGAACGATCGTCCCTTTTTTTCGGTATTGTTTGCCGTGCTCCAGAATGATAAACCGCGGCTCCTTTTCACTCCCTTTGCTGACGCCGATGACGCCCCCCATGCCGAGTTTTGCGATCTCTTTTTTCTTGAGGATGGAAACGGAGAATCCGGACCGTTTTCCGATCCGCTGTGCTTCGGCCGCCAGCGTTTCGGGATAAATTTCGCTTCCGGGGGCATTCGCCAGGTCGCGTGCGTGTATCGTCGCTTCGGCGATGATCCGGCCGATTCGGATACCGTGTTCGGTCTCCTTCAAAGAATCGGTCGAACACCGAAGCGAGAGGTGGGAGAGTGTTCGCTCGTTTTGTTCCGTTTTGGAAATATATTTGTCGTATTTATAAATAGAAAGAAGGGAGGCCTCGGTCATCGCAGCGGCGATCTCTTCGGCGGAGGAGGAAAACGGAGGTGCAATCTCCGGGACTTCGATGATGACCGATTGCAGTTTTAAGGACTTTGCTTTTTTTGCGGCGGTGGCGGTTGCACGGCGTAATTTTTCCACGGTAAATTTGTCCGACATCCCGACGCCGATCAAAAGCAATCGCGGAATGTCGCTTCCGTCGTGATACATCAACAACGTTTCCCCTTCTTTGCCGGAGAAATCCTTGGTTGCCAGCGGCCGCGCGGCGGTGATGCCGAAGTCCCGGATCGTTCGCTCCTTTTCCGCTGCGAACAGCGAAGGATCCTGAAAAACCATAAAAGCCAGCAGGTCGGTGGCAGCGGTGGTGCGGGAATCGTGGAGAGCGGAAATGGTCATGGTCAACTCCGGGTCAGTAAAAATTGTTGAGTCGCCGTGAGGACGGATGTGACGGCCTCCTCGACGGTGATGTTCTTTAGTCGGGCGCCGGAAGCATTCCGGTGCCCGCCGCCGCCGAACCGTTTCGCCAGTTCGTTCACGGGAAAATCTTCTTTCGATCGAAAACTGACTTTGACGCCATCCGCCAATTCCACGAAAACTAATCCAATCTTGACGCCGCGGATGGAAAGGACGTATTGCGTCAAATTGTCGACATCGGACTCTTTCGTCCTCGTTTCGGCAAAAAGGGAGCGGGGAAGGATCATCGCGGCGGTTATTCCCTCGTGATGCAGTTCGATCCTCTTCAACGCGCTGCCGAGAAGATGCAATTTGTTGATATCACCGTTTTCGAAAATGTTTTGATAGATGCCGTACGGATCGACGCCGCGCCGCAGCAGGTCGGCGGTGATGAGGTGCGTTTCCGCATCCGTTTTCGGGAATCGGAACGAACCGGTATCGGTCATAATCCCGGCATATAACGCTTCGGCGATCGGACGGGTGATAGCGTCGGTGTCCGAAAAAGCAAAAACCGCATACAGCAGTTCGGCGGTGGCGGGGACATCCGTGTCGACCACATACAGATCGGCGAACGGCTCCTGTTCGAGATGATGATCGATGCAAATTTTATAGGCGGAGCTTTTTTCCACTGCCGGTGCGAGTGCGCTGAACCGTTTCGGCGAATTGGTATCCACCACGACAAAACAATCAGCGGCGATGATCTTTTGGTCGAACGATTGGTTATACAATTGTACGGGAAAAATGTCGGTCAAAAATCGGAGATGGTCGGGCGTTTCGCTTTGATTGATTACCGTGACCGATTTTCCCCGGTCGGAAAGAAATCGGGCAAGCGCCACCTCGCTGCCGATGGCATCGGCGTCCGGATTGACATGCGAGGTGATGACGAATGTTTGTTTGGTACGAAATACTTCCAGCAGTGCGTTGATCGGCAGTTCCATACCCACAAAATACGGAAAAAGAAGGAGGTATCAAAAGTTTCCGCGATGACGGCCGATGGGAGAGATGAGGACAACGGGAGGATTTTTGTTGGCACTGCGTATTCCGGTTCCAAGGATGGTTGCGGTGTGGATACCATCCACCGGTGAGAGGGTGTCGTCCTTGGGTTCCGAAGGGGACCGTGTTACGATCCCCGGATTCCCCACATGGCCAGCATCATCGCTCCCATGACGGCTATTCCGAGAAGGGGATATTCCCACATTCCACTCATTCCCATGAAACCGCTCTCTTTTTTCTTGTGTGCCGTAAAACGTAATTCTGAACGGATCGGCGTTGTGTCGAACGTCGTCTCAACGGTCATCGCATAATGACCCATGGCCGTCGGAGTAAACGGAACGGAGAGCGCACCGTTCTTCAAAAAAATATTTTCCCGAATGGGCGCAAAATGTTCTTGATCCTCCATTTCATCATGTGAGTGTTCGGATGGTGAGACGGTCCCACCGGAATGGGTGATCGTATAAACTAATGGGATGCTGTCAGGAAGCGTTTTAGTTGATCTCATCGTTATTGTGATGGCACTTTCCTTCCGTACGATCATCGGAGGAATGGTGATCGTCAGAACAACATCGTTGCCGGTCACTTCCTTTGTATAGGTGTTGGATTCCATTCCCTCGTGATTGTTTTGGCCGCTCATCATTAGTGTGTGCATACAGGAGGGAAAGAGCATACTGAAAAGGACAAAACAATAAACGAATGATTTGGTATGATATATTTTCATAATTGTTCCTCGCGTGTCATCGTATTGATCTAAGTCCGTTTGAAAATTCTGTCCTCACACTCGCCGGAGAATGAGTACGGCTCACAGGGGGAAAAACAGAAGAGCCCGAAACTTTTCGGGCTCATCCGGATTAATTAAAGGCGTGTTACTGGATCACCCACGTGTCGCCGCTGTGCAGGAGTTTTTCCAACGACCCTTTTCCCCGTTTGGAAATGGCGGAATCGATCTGTTTTTCCATCTCCGTTTCATACCGCGGCCGGTCGATGGCGAGAAAAATACCGACGGGACGCGGGAGTTCGTGATTATAGGTCATGTTCGCGAGAATGAACGCCAGCGTGGAATCTTTTTCGTTGTGCACCAGCAGGTCATTCACGGAATGAATTCCGTCCTTTAACGACACCACGACCGGTGAAAATCCGTCCAGTTTGATCCCTTTGTCATTTTCCTTTCCAAAGACCAACGGTTTGCCGTGTTCCAGAAATACCACCGTGTCCGATTTTGTCTCTTTCTCCGTGAATTCGAAAAATGCGCCGTCGTTGAACACGTTGCAGTTCTGATAAATCTCCACAAACGACGTCCCTTTATGTTCCGCCGCCCGCTTGATAATCGTTTGCATATGTTTCGGGTCCCTATCCAGTGACCGGGCGACGAAGGTGCCGCTCGATCCGAGCGCGAGCGCCGCGGGATTAAACGGCATATCCACTGAACCGAACGGGGTGGACTTGGTGATCTTTCCCGCTTCGGAGGTGGGGGAGTATTGTCCTTTGGTCAAACCGTAGATCTGGTTGTTGAAGAGAAGGATGTTCACATCCACATTCCGGCGGAGTATATGGATCATATGGTTGCCGCCGATGGAAAGTCCGTCACCGTCCCCGGTGGCGATCCAGACACTCAGGTCCGGCCGAGCGATCTTCAATCCCGTTGCGATCGCGGTGGCGCGGCCGTGAATGCCGTGGAATCCGTACGTGTTCATATAATAGGGGAATCGGCTCGAACATCCGATCCCGGAGACAAAAACGATCTTCTCTTTCGGCACGTTCAGATCGGGCATCACGCGTTGGACTTGCGCAAGAATCGAATAATCCCCGCACCCCGGACACCAGCGGACATCCTGATCAGAACTGAAATCTTTCGCCGTGTATTTGACGGAGGAAACGGTGGCCGATGTAATGACGGAATTGATATTCGTACTCATGAGTGTTTTCCTCCGACGATTTCGTCGATCTTATGTTCAATTTCAATGGAACGGAACGGCAGTCCTTGCACCTTGTTCAATCCGACCGCCGGTATCAGGAACTTTTCCCGCAGGATTTTGCTCAACTGCCCGAGGTTAATTTCCGGGACCAGGATGGTCTTGAACCGGGGGAGGATCTCGCCGACATTTTTCGGAAGCGGATTAATATATCGCAGATGGAGATGCGATACTGATTTCCCTTCCTTTCGTTTTTTCTCCACGGCCGTTTTGATGGTGCCGTAGGTTCCGCCCCAGCCGACCACCAGCACGTCGCCGCTGTCATTTCCTTCCACGACGGCAAGAGGAATGTCGTTCGCGATCCGTTCCACTTTTGAGGCGCGGAGTTTGATCATCTTGTCGTGATTTTCCGGTTCGTAATTGATGTTGCCGGTTTTGTCCTGTTTTTCCAAACCGCCGATGCGGTGTTCCAGGCCGGGAGTTCCCGGGATTGCCCATTCGCGGGAGAGCGTAATGTCGTCCCGGAGATAGGGAAGATAGTTCTCCGGATCGGTTCGGAATTTGACGGAGATATCGTTGAGGTCTTTTACTTCCGGAATCAGCCACGGTTCGGAACCGTTGGCAATGTAACCGTCGGTCAACAGCATCACCGGTGTCATATATTTTAACGCGATACGCGATGCTTCGAATGCCGCCGAAAAACAATCGCTCGGCGTCGACGCGGCGATCACGGGAACGGGAGCTTCTCCGTTCCGTCCGTACACCGCTTGTAAAAGGTCGGCCTGTTCCGTTTTCGTCGGCAGGCCGGTGCTCGGTCCGCCGCGCTGCACGTTTACGATCACCAGCGGAAGTTCCACCATCACGGCGAGTCCGATCGCTTCGGTTTTTAACGCGACACCCGGACCGCTGGTAGTGGTGATGGCGAGGTTACCGCCGAACGATGCGCCGATGGCACTGGTGATGCCGGCGATCTCATCTTCTGCCTGAAATGTTTTGACGCCGAAATTTTTGAAGTATGACAATTCATGCAGAATGTCGCTGGCCGGAGTGATGGGATACGAACCGAGAAAAAGGGGAAGACCCGATTTTTCGGATGCTGCCACGAAACCGAGAGCAGTCGCCTGATTGCCGTTGATGTTCCGGTATTTGCCGGGGGCGAGCGGCGCCGGTTTTACGTCGTATTTAACGGCGAAGATGTCGGTGGTCTCGGCGTAATTCCATCCCGCTTTCATCACGCGCGTATTCGCTTCGATCAGTTCCGGTTTTTTGGAGAATTTGTCCTTGATCCATTCCACGGTATTGTCGAGCGTCCGGTTGAACATCCAGTACATCATGCCGAGGGCGAAGAAATTTTTCGTTTTGTCGACGATTTTCTGGCCGAGATTCATGTCCGCCAGCGCTAGATTGGTCAGCTTGGTGATGTCGACCTGAAAAACCTGGTATTTGGAAAGTGTCCCGTCCGAAAGTGGACTCTGTGCATATCCGGCGAGTTTCAAGTTTTTGTCGCCGAACCCATCCGTGTTGACGATGATAATGCCATTGTCCACCAGCGACCGGAGGTTTACTTTTAGGGAGGCGGCATTCATGGCTACGAGTACATCGCAATTGTCCCCCGGTGTGTTGATCTCCGTGGCGCCGAAATGGATCTGGAATCCGCTGACGCCGTATGTGGTGCCGATCGGTGCGCGGATCTCCGCCGGATAATCCGGAAGAGTGGAGAGGTCGTTGCCCATGGCGGCGGATGTATTGGTGAACTGTCCGCCGGTCAGTTGCATGCCGTCGCCGGAATCGCCGGCAAATCGGATCGTTACTTCGTCGAGTACGCGTGTTTCCTTTTCCATAAAACTCCTTTTAACAGTTGGACAAACACCTGGCGAAGCCATTTCTTCGAGACGTGTTTGTCCTTATATGATCAACCAATCGCCGGAAGATTTGGGACGTTGTTATCTTCCATTTTGGACCGGCAATAGTGTTACGACAATTCGTTCAAAAACGGGAACCATTTGGAGAAATATCCGGCGATGATCGTCAGATAATTCGTGATCATCAATATTCCAACGATCACCAGCATGATGCCGCCGATGACTTCAATCGTGTGAAAATGCCGTTTGATCCGGTTGAAGACGTTGAAAAACTTATTGATGCTCACCGCCGTCAAAAAGAACGGGATCCCCAATCCGGCCGAATAGACGAACAGAAGCACGGTCCCCTGCATCACCGTCTCCTGCTGGCTTGCGATGGCAAGTATGCCCGCCAGGACGGGACCGATGCACGGTGTCCAACCAAATGCAAAAGCCGCGCCAACTGCAAACGAACCGAAAATACCGAGTTTTTTCTCCTGTAAGTGGAATCGTTTTTCATAATTGAGAAAACCGATCTTGAAAATTCCGATCATATGCAGGCCAAAAACGATAATCACCCCGCCGGCGATCTTGCTGATTAGGTTCAGATTGTCGTTCAACAGTTGACCAATGCTCGTTGCCGCCGCCCCCATCATCACGAAGATGAGGGTGAATCCGGCAATGAAGACCAATGAGTTGATCATCACGGACCGGGCCGCATTGTTGTTGTTCTTGGTGAGATCGTCCAGCGTGTGGCCGGAAATGAAAGAAATATACCCCGGAATGATCGGTAAAACGCAGGGGGAGATGAACGAAAGCAGACCGAAAACAAAAGCGGTCAATATATTGATATTATCGGACAACATAATAAGACAAACTCCTCTTCAATGTAGATGATTAATGATCCAGTATCAAGTAAGCAAAAAGTATGCAATTTCCATGCGAATATTGTAACAAAAGTGTCTCGTGAAAAGTTTGCCAAAAAAAATGCCCGCACAGGGCGGGCGAGGGGCGATTCTAAATTAAAACAATCTTGAAAAATGTCGATTATAGCTTGAAGCACGATACACGTGGCATGATGCACGATTCACGATTCAAGATGCAAGATTCATGATGCACGACGCACGATTCAGGAATCATAATTATAATAATCAACTTCACATTATCGAACTTCAACTTCCTGTATCGTGTATCCTGTATCCTGTATCCTGTAACGCGAATCCTGTATCCAGTAACCTGAATCCTGACACCTTTACGCCTCTTCCAACTTCTAAAAATACTCCAAGTTACATCGGCAACGAAATTTCGTACGTTGTTCCTTTTCCTTCTTCCGATGTGAGTGCGATTTTTCCCCCTTGTTTTTCGATGATCTTTTTCGCCAGTGCAAGGTCCAGACCGACTCCGCCGCTTTGTACCACCTTGACAAAAGGATCAAAAATCTTTGACTGGAATTCTTTCGGAATGCCGCTACCGTTGTCCGAGATACGGATCAATAACGTACCGGCACCGGAGTCGGTTTCCACCGTAATTTTCCCGCCGGCCGGGACGTAATTGGCAGCGTAGGAGATGATGTTGTCGATCGCCCGCATTGTCCTGTCCGGATCGATAATCGCTTGCCCGTCGTATTTGGCGACGGCATCGAAAGAGATTTTCTGTTTATCCAGATCCGGCTTCACACTGGCGGTTACGGAACGGACCAGCTTGCCGACGCTCGAAAGTCGTTTATCGACGGTGATGGTGCCGGAGGTGAAGTCGATCAGATCCTGCGTCATCCGGCTGACCAGCTGCGCCGATTCTTTTGCTTCATCCAACAGGACGTTCTTTTTGGCCTCGTCCATCGGCGACCGTTTGATCTCGTCGATGGCTCCGACGATCTCCTTGATCGGAACCCGGAAATCTTGCACGAGGGAGGCGGCGACTTGTCCCACGGTGGAGATCCGCATCGCATCCTGGCTCTGTTTCAGAGAACTGCGCATTTGCGCGAATGCTGCGGCGAGTTTTCCCACCTCATCCTTACCGGAAGGGAGATTCAGGTCATCGCTCATGTTTCCTTTTCCGATCTCTTCGGTGGCGAGTTCCAATTTTTTCAGCGGTGATTGGACGAGCGACCGGAAGAAGAGGAACCCGACTGCGATCACCAACAATGCCACGCCGCCGGAGATCATCGCCGACCGCTGAGAATTCATCTGGTTCGCTTCGATGATCTTGGTCAGCGGAAAATCCAGATGCGCAACGCCGAGCACATCGCCGATCTGCACATCGTGACAACGCTGGCATTTTTTCTCCGCCACGAACGGGATCATCGCTTTAAAATCGTCGCCAAGCCGGATCCATTGTTGTTTTCCGGTTTGCAGTACCTGGTTGCCATATTGGTTGTCCACCTCGCCTTTGGCATTTGCCAGCGTCACCCGTTCGCCGAGTCGGAGGGTTCGGACACTGTCCATAAAATCCTCTGCCAGCCGCAGCTTTGCCGTATCAATCCTTATATAGAGATCATGCAAATTGGCAATCTGTTTCACTTTTTCGAGATATCGATCGTCCACTTCCTGGCTTTCCACCATCATATTCACCAGTGATTCACGGACGATGAGGGCCTTTTCATTGGCGGCCTGCAGCGCCTGTGCCTGCATCTGTTCTTCCTGGTATTGGTTGTTCAGATAGATGCTGGCAGCGATCCCGACGATGAAAATCGGGACGAAGGTGAGAAACAGTTTGGTGGAAATACTGAGGTTGCGGAACATATCGTCTCCTGATGATTTTTTCAACGGCTAAAGTACGGAATTTCCGATGAAATTCAAGTGTGCAAATTATCGCTCAAAGCAGCGAAGAACGTCCCGAAGGGACGGGTGAAGTGTCGAAGAAACCGCGATGAATCAGGCTTCGGACAACGTCACAAATGTGTTAATGTTAGTACATCGTATTATTGTTCAACGAAAACCGGCAGATTTCGGTTTTCTGATATGTGTAAAATAAAACAGCCCGCAATGCGCGGGCTGATCAAGCATATACCGGAACGAATGACGGATCGTTTACTTTTTCCGTTTAAGCACTTTTTTTACCTTCGCAAACTTTTCTTTGTTCACCCGGTTATAGGTCTTTAACGGCAATCCATAAATCTTTATGAATCCTTCCGCCGCGGTGTGATCGAATTGGTCTTCCTTCGTATACGTGGCGAGTTTCATATCGTAGAGCGAATAGGGGGAGTTGCGCCCGGCAATTTCCACGTTGCCTTTATAGAGTTTCAATTTGACGATTCCGGTGACGTTCTTTTGCGTTTCGTCGATGAATCCGTCCAGCGCTTTTTTCAGCGGCGAGAACCAGAGTCCGTTGTAGATGATATTCGCATAGTCGCCCGACATTTTTGCCTTATAGTGCGTCACTTCTTTGTCCAACGTCAGCCGTTCCAATTCACGGTGCGCAAAATGGAGAGTGACGGCAGCCGGTGCTTCATATATTTCGCGTGATTTAATTCCGACGAGACGGTTTTCCACCAGATCGAGCCGTCCGACGCCGTTGGCACCGGCAATTTCGTTCAGCTTGTGAATCAGCGCGACGCCGTCCATCTTTTTCCCGTTAAGGCCTACCGGCACTCCCGCTTTAAATTCGATCGTGACGAAGGTCGGTTTGTCCGGGGCATTCTCCGGAGAGACGGTGCGCTGGTACGCATCTTGCGGCGCGACCTGCATCGGATCTTCCAGGATGCCGCATTCGATGCTGGTTCCCCAGATATTTTCGTCGATGGAGTACGGACTGTCTTTCGTCGCTTTCACCGGAATGCCGTGTTTCTGGCAATATTCCACCTCCTCTTCGCGCGATTTAAATTCCCATTCCCGCAGCGGTGCCAGCACTTTTAATTCGGGTGCGAGCGCCATGACGGCTACTTCAAAACGGACCTGATCATTCCCTTTGCCGGTGCAGCCGTGGGCCACCGCGGTGCAGCGTTCCCGTTTGGCCACTTCCACCAGCGCTTTGGCCAGAAGCGGGCGGCCGAGCGATGTTGCCATGGGATAATTGTGTTCATACAGAGCGCCGGCTTTCAGCGCGGGGAAGATGTAGTCATAGACGAACTCTTTTTCGAGGTTCTGCATGAACACTTTTTTCGCACCGGACTTGTATGCCTTTTCCGGTACGCCGACCAGTTCTTTTTTCTGCCCGAGGTTGCCGGTTACAGTGATCACGTCCGCATCGTATTTTTCCTGCAGCCACTTCACGATCACGGAGGTGTCGAGTCCGCCGGAGTAGGCAACGGCGATCTTTTCTTTTTTCATGGAATGTTCTTTCTCTGTTTGATGGGTGAATGGATAGTCAACGTTCGAGCAGCAGCTCTTTCAGCTGTTTCAGCAATGCCGGAATCTTTTTTACGGAGATCGGCGTGATGAGTACGGTGTCGTCTCCGGCGAGCGTGCCGAGGATCATCTTGTTCCGCACCGAATCGATATACGACGCCACGCCGCCGGCGCGACCGGGAAGCGTGTGCACAACGATCATGGACTCGTTCGATTCCACGCCGACCACTTCGTGTGTCACCAGCGGTGTGATCGATGCGTCATCCTTCTGCTGCGTCAGCGAATATTTGATCTTGCCGTTGGCGTGGATCCGCACGATGCCGAGTGCGGCGAAATCGCGGGACAATGTCGCTTGCGTCACAACGATTCCGCGTTTTTTGAGGACGGAGACGAGTTCTTCCTGATTGGCGACGGTATGATCCTGGATGATCTCTTTGATGATGAATTGCCGTTGTGTTTTGTTCATAATCGGTACCCGCATCGATGGTTACATTTTTCCGATCAAGGTTGCCATGATCGCTTTTTGAATGTGCAAACGGTTCTCCGCCTGATCGTTGACGACCGAACGTTTACCGTCCAACGCTTCGTCCGTAATCTCTTCGCCCCGGTGCGCCGGCAGGCAGTGCATAACGATCACATCCTCTTTGGCATGGCGGAGCAGGGAAGCGTTCACTTGATATTCCCAAAAATCGAAGATCCGTTTTATTTTTTCCTCTTCCTGCCCCATGCTCGTCCACGTGTCGGTATAGACCACATCTGCTTTGTTGACGGCGTTGCGGGGATCGCGCACGATTTCGATTTTGCTCAATTTCGCATCGACCGCCGAGCGGAAGATTCGCTGATCCGGTTCGTAACCGAACGGCACGGCGAGCGTCAGGTGGACCGGGATGATGGTGGCGAGTTCCAACCAGGAATTGACGATATTGTTGCCGTCGCCGACATACGCGATCTTCACGTGATCGCGCAGTTTTTTATGCTGCCGGATCGTGTACAGATCCGCCAGAATCTGGCACGGGTGGGAGAGATCGGACAAGGCGTTGATCACCGGAATCGTGGCATGGGCGGCAAGATCGAGCAGGAGCTGATGATCGAACACACGGGCGACAATGGCGTCATTAAATCGTGAGAGGACGTTGGCGACATCCGCCGTCGATTCACGCACGCCGAGGCCGACCCCTTCGTCGGTGAGGAATATCGCATGCCCCCCCAGCTGGATCACGCCGACTTCGAACGAGACGCGGGTTCTCAACGAAGGCTTTTGAAAGATCATCGCCACCGTTTTTCCGGCGAGCGGTTTAAGTTCTTTCTCTTTTTTCAGGCGGTCCGCCAGTTCGAGAAGGCCGAACACCTCTTTTTTTGTCAACTCCGCAATGGAAAGAAAGTCTTTGTTTATCACAATACCAGCTCCGTTCCGATCCCCTCGTCCGTGAAGATCTCCAGCAGCAACGAATGTTTTTTCCGTCCGTCGATCATATGCACCTTTTTGACGCCGGCGTGCAGTGTGGAAAAGGCCGATTTCACTTTTGGGATCATGCCGCCGTTGATGATTCCTTCCCCGAAGAGTTCGCGGGCGTGTTGTTCGGTGAGGGTGGAGACCAATTTTTTGTTGGCGATCACTCCCTCCACATCGCTGAGATAGACCAATTTTTCCGCCTTGAGGGCGGATGCGACCGCCGCCGCGGCGAGGTCAGCATTCACATTGTAGACGGTGCCGTCCGTGCCGACGCCGAACGGTGCGATCACCGGCATCAGTTTATGGGTGAGGAACATGTGCAGGAACGGGACATTCACGGAAACGATCTTTCCCACCAACCCGATATCCTGTCCGTCCTCGAGATATTTTTCGGCGATGAGCAGATTGTTGTCCACGCCGCTGAGCCCCACTGCTTCACCGTCATTGCGGTTGATAAGATTGACGATTTCTTTATTAATTTTCCCGGCGAGGACCATCTGGACGACATCCACCATTTTTTTCTCGGTGAAACGATGACCGTTCACAAATTGCGTTTCGATGCCGAAGCGGGAGGCGGTTTCGGTGATCTCTTTTCCGCCGCCGTGCACGATCACCATGTTGATGCCGATCTTTTTCAGGATCGTCACATCTTTGGCGAATCGTTCCTTCAGTTCCTCCTCGGTCTGCGCCGCGCCGCCGTATTTGACGACGAATGTTTTTCCCTCATACTTTTGAATGTACGGGAGTGCTTCGGTGAGGATCTCTTCTTTGGTTTGTGGCATGGATGCTGTTGGAATGTAGTTTGAGGACGAGGTGGATTTAGGAAAAATGGAATATGGATTCAGGATTCACGATACAGGATTCAGGATTCACGAT
>CAZRWF010000001.1:108884-122371 GCA_964603685.1 uncultured Chitinophagaceae bacterium | reverse complement strand
CACGATACAGGATACAGGACTCATGGTATTATTTTCATGAGGTAAAAAATTCAAATTTGTTTGTCATTGACCGGACATTAGGAACGATACGACGCGTTGATCCGTACGTATTCCGCCGAAAGATCGCAGGTCCAGAACGTAGCGGAATGTTTTCCGCCGTTAAGATCCACCGTGATTGTCAATTCTTTTTGCTGCAGTACTTTTTTTGCCCGCTCTTCCGAAAAATTGATGTCGTAATTTTTGCCGAGTATCCGCAGTTCGTCGAAATAGATCTCCGTTTTTTCCGGACGGAACGGAATGCCGGATCGTCCGGCCGCGGCGAGGATCCTTCCCCAATTCGCATCTTCGCCGTGAATGGCGGTTTTAACGAGCGGGGAATTGCAGATCGTCCGGCATGCCGCTTCCGCATCTTTTTGGGAACGGGCGCCGGTGACGGTGACTTCGACGAATTTTGTCGCTCCTTCGCCGTCCTTCACGATCATTTTGGAAAGCCGGACCAGCACATGTTCGAGTGCGGCGGCAAATTTTTTTGCGTCGGTGGATCCTTCCGTTATTTCCCGGTTTCCTGCTTTCCCGTTGGCAAGGATTATCGACATGTCGTTGGTGCTGGTATCGCCGTCCACCGTGATCCTGTTGAAAGAAAGATCATTTGCCTGCAGGAAGATCTTTTTCAACAGCGGACGGGAAATCTTCACATCCGTGGTGATGAACGCAAGCATTGTAGCCATGTTCGGAGCGATCATGCCGGATCCTTTGGCGATGCCGCCGATGCGGACCGGGACGCCGCCGATTTCAAACTCCACCGCGCACGTTTTAGGAAACGTATCGGTGGTGCAAATTCCTTCCGCCGCATCGTCGTTGCCGTCGCGGCTTAATCGGGAAGCGGCATCAAAAATGCCGAGAGTCATCTTGTCCATCGGCAAAAACTGTCCGATTACGCCGGTGGAAGCGACGAGCACCTGCGATTCTTTAATGCCGAGCGTTACGGCGGCGGTGGCGGCGGATTGACGGGCATTTTTCATTCCGCGTGCGCCGGTGCAGGCATTTGCATTGCCGCTATTGACGAGAATCGCTTGCGCGGTAGCTGTTCGCTGCAATTGTTTTTGGTTTATCGTCACACAAGCGGCCACCGTCGTACTTTGCGTGAAAACGCCGGCTGCTGCGGCCGGAACATCCGAATAGATGAGCGTGACATCCTTTTTGGATTTTTTGATCCCGGCGCGGACACCGGCGGCAAAAAAACCTTGCGGTGCGCAGACGCCATTCGGCAACGATCGATATTTTTGACTTTTCATTATTTTCGGAAATGGTGATCAGAAAAATGGGACGGTTTCGCCGAACCCGAACATCAGGTTCATGTTCTGCACCGCTTGACCCGCCGCCCCTTTGACGAGATTGTCCAACACGGATTGAACAATGATCTTCCCGTTTCGTTCGTCGACGGTCCATCCGATGTCGCAGAAGTTCGTCTGCTGCACATGTTTGATCTCCGGAACGGAGCGACCGATAATCCGGACAAAGGGAGAGGCAGAATAATAACGTACATACGCCTCCGAAAAACGTTCCGGTGAAATTCCTTCCGCCGGCGTGACGAACATCGTCGAATAGATCCCGCGTGTGATCGGAATAAGATGCGGGACGAACGTCACCGTTGCGGCGGTCCCGCCGAAGTGGTGAAGAAACGTTTCGATTTCCGGCGTATGCTGGTGCACTCCGACTTTGTATGCTTTTACCGTTTCATTCGTTTCGCTGAAAGAAAGATCGACGTTGGCGCTGCGACCGGCTCCCGACACTCCGGACAATGAGCTGACGGAAATCCCGTCCGTCCGGATAAGACGTTCTTTGATCAGGGGAATGATCGGCAGCAGGATGCTTGTCACATAACAGCCGGGATTAGCGATCAGCTGTCCGCTGCGGATTGCCTCCGCGTTCCACTCCGGCAATCCGTACACGGCACGGCCGGCGTACTGCGGCGACGTGTGATCGTGGCGATAATACGACGTATACAATTGGGGATCTTTCAGCCGGAAATCACCGCCGAGGTCGATCACTTTTTTTCCGGCATCCACCAACGCCGGTACAATGTTCATTGCTTCGCCGGACGGCAAAGCGATAAAAACGAGATCGTCGCCGGTGACCGCCTCCGGGGAATACGATGTATAACGCAAATCGGTCAATGAACGAAAGGAGGGATAAACCTCATCCACCCGTTTTCCGGCGGAAGCGTTGGCGAAGACGGCGGACACGGTGATCCCCGGATGCCGCAACAAGATTTTTAAAAGTTCCGCGCCGGAATATCCGGACGCACCGATGATGGAAACAGAAGGTTTCATAGCTGCATAATTATACGAATTGTTGGATAGTTATGCAACCATCGGCCGGAATTTTCCGGCGGATCAACATGCGCGCCGCTTGGTTCGCCGGCCCCGACCGGCACTGCGGTCTGTTCTTTGGAAGCCCTGAAAATTTTCCGTATCTTGTCACACTGTGACGCCGAAAGGACCGGATGGTTCGTCGGAGAAGGTAAAGAAAAATTTTAGAATTGGAATTTGTTCATGGGTTTTAATTGCGGCATCGTCGGTCTCCCGAATGTGGGAAAATCAACTTTATTTAACGCCATCACCGCCGCCGGTGCGGAAGCGGCGAATTATCCTTTTTGCACCATTGAACCGAATGTCGGTGTTGTGCTCGTCGCCGACGATCGGATCGATCAATTGGTGAAGATCTATGATTCGCAAAAGATCGTACCGTCGTCGATCGAATTCGTCGATATCGCCGGATTGGTGAAAGGGGCGAGCAAGGGGGAGGGGTTGGGAAACCAATTCCTTTCTCACATCCGCGATGTGGACGCTATCGCTCATGTTGTCCGCTGCTTCGATGATCCGAACGTGATCCATGTGGACGGCAGTGTGAATCCCAAGCGGGATATCGAGGTGATCGAAACGGAATTGATCCTCAAGGACCTCGAAACGATCGAGAAAAAATTGCAGGATGCCGAACGCCGCGCCAAAAGCGATAAAAAAGCGAAGCCGGAAGCGGATTTTTATGCCAAAGTGAAAAACCATCTTTCCACTGGCCGTTTAGCACGGTATGTGGAGGTTCATTCCGACGAAGAAAAGGTCTTTCTGCGGGACATGCATCTGCTCACTAATAAACCGGTGATGTACGTGTGCAACGTTCATGAAAAGGAAATCTCCACGGGCAACGCCTATGTGGAAGAAGTACGGGAGATCGCGGCGAAAGAAGGAGCGAAGGTCGTGATCGTCAGCGCAGCGGTCGAGGCGGAAGTGGCGGAACTTCCGAAAGAAGATCGTGCCGGTTTTCTCGACGGTTTGGGATTAAAAGAATCGGGATTGCAGCAAGTGGTACGGGAAGGGATGGACCTGCTGGGATTGATCACGTTTTTCACCGCCGGGCCGAAAGAAGTGCACGCCTGGACCGTCCGCAAAGGCGCAACCGCCCCGGAAGCCGCCGGCGTGATCCACACCGATTTTGAAAAAGGATTCATCCGCGCGGAAATCATGAAGTGTCCCGACCTGTTCCGCTTGAAAACGGAAGCGGCGGTCAAAAGTGCCGGTTTGCTCCACGTGGAAGGGCGCGAATATCTGATGGAAGACGGAGATATCTGTCACTTCCTGTTTAATGTTTGATCGATGAGGGGGCGGGAATGAAATTCTGTCCGGATTGCCGAACCGAATATACCGATGCAGGAATCTTCTGCTCCCGCTGTAACGTTCTTCTCGTCGATGCGCTCCCCGCGCCGCTGCCGATGAACGAATGCGATCACTGCGGCGGCGAAGTCGATCTTGATTCCGATTTTTGTCCGCACTGCGGCACCTTGTCTGCCGAAGATCAATACTCCTGCACCAATCATCCCATTGCCGTCGCCACCGGCGTCTGTGTGGTTTGTCAAAAACTGTTTTGCGCGGAATGTCTCACCGAACGTTCCCGCCGTTTGTACTGTCCCGAACATGCGGATGTCGAAACGCGGGAAGGGTGGACGATGGTCTTTTCGACGTCGGACTTTTATGAGGCAGAAATCATCCGCGGCAGGCTGGAAAACGGCGGTATCACCGTCGCATCGACCAATTCCATGAACATCGGACTTCTGGCGGAAGGATTTATGGATAATTCTCTCGGCAGGACAATCTTCAAATATCCCATCAAAGTGTTTGTGCCGGCACATCAATTCGAGGAGGCGCAACGGATCCTTTCGGAAGAAAACAGCATCGATGAAGAGCAGAATTAAATTCGGAACGGACGGCTGGCGCGCCGTGATGGGGGAAGGATTCACCGAAGAAAACCTCATCCGCGTGGCCGAAGCGTTTGCACGGTCCGTTCGCAGCAACGCCGCCTCAATGCCGCGTGTCGCTGTCGGTTTCGACGGCAGAAAAAACTCCCCGGAGTATGCACGGCTTTTTGCGGAGATCCTCTCCGCGAACGAAATTCCGGTCCTCTTGTCTCCGTCGGTGATCCCTACACCGGTCCTCTCGTTCGCCGTGAAACATCATTCCTGCACCGCCGGCGTGATGATCACCGCCAGTCATAATCCTCCGGCGTACAACGGCGTGAAGTTCAAAGGTTCCTACGGCGGACCGTTTATGTCCGAACAAACGCGCGCCGTCGAAGCGCTGGTTTCCGAAGCGGTGAATGGTTCCCGCACGACGGCGAATATCGAGCGAAAAGATTTTCTTCCGGAGTATCTCCGGCACATTGCCACGATGATCGATGTCGACGTGCTCCGTCGGTTTGCGGAACGTCCGGCAAACAATGCGAGCGTGTTGATCGATTCCATGGGAGGCGCCGGCGGGACGATCCTCGAGGACATTCTCGTACCGCTCGGATGGAGGGCGCAGACGATCTTCGGCGCACCGGAGCCCGGTTTTTACGGACGATCGCCGGAACCGATCGAAAAAAATCTCGGTCCGATGCTCTATAATACTGCGGTGACCGATGCGCTTCTCGGCATTGCGACGGACGGGGATGCGGACCGGTGCAGCATTGCGTATGAGGACGGGACATGGATGACCGCGCAGGAAAATATCCTTGCCCTCGTGTGGCATCTTCATACGAACAAAAAGTGGACCGGTGCGGTGATCACGTCCGCTTCGGTGACGGACAAAGTGCGGATGCTGGCGGAACGATGGGGTGAAAAAGTGTTCGATGTCTCGGTCGGATTTAAGTATATCACCGAGGTGATGTTGCGGGAGCCGTTCATGTTCGGTGCGGAAGAGAGCGGCGGATTCGGTTTCGCAGGCCATCTTCCCGAACGGGACGGGATATTGTCCGGTTTGATGTTTTGCGAAATGATCGCAAGTACCGGCAGACCGCTCCGTTCGATTATGGACGAAGTGTATTCCATTACCGGAACACTCTGTTATGACCGGATCGATATGGAATACACCGGCGAAGACCGTACGGAAATTTTACCGCGTCTGGCGTCATCCGGTCCCGATCGTATCGCCGGTTTTCCCGTCCGCACCGTCCGGAAATATTCGGAATCGGACGCATTGACGGGGATAAAATTTTTCCTCGGCGATTCCCGGTGGCTGCTCATTCGCACGTCGCAAACGGAACCGCTCGTACGGATTTATGCCGAAGGGGAGTCGAACGAGGAGGTCCGTACGCTGCTGGCCGAAGGAGAAGGGCTCGTTACCCGCCGCTAATTTCTCAGCCGAATCCCCGCCGCCACGCCGAACTCGTTCCGCCTGCTTTGTTTGTCCTGACCAAACCTTCCGTCGATGTACAAAAATGTCCGCTCTCCCACCGGAAAGTCGATCTGTGCTGCGAGGCCAGAATTGTTGTAGGGAATAACATTAGCGCCGAGCCAAAATTTGGCGGAGGTCTCCCGCACCGTCCACCCAACTCCTGACCGGATGATTCCACTGCCCGACGCATACGGCGGATGTGCGCCGACCCGCAAATCGATATACAGATTATCTTCCGCTCCCAGCCGGAGACCGGTCGTGCCGATGGAAAATTCCCGCCAATCAAGTGCGAGATCGGGCACCGCAATCCAGTTCCAACTGGTTTTTTTGTGCGGGTACGTGCCGATTCCGAACCCGATCCTCAACGGACCCTCAAATTTTTTGGTAAAGGAGATTCCGGCATCGTTGAATTTTTTCGTGTGGGTGCCGGAACAGTCGTGGTACACATATTGGCCGGTGCCGGCGCCGATGGAGATCTCGGAATACGCGAGTGTGGAGTCGGAGGAGAATCCGATGATGTACGGGTAGAGGAAGAGAAGGGCAATCAGCGGCGTGAGATCACGCCGCCTTTGTCCGGGTGATGATCTTTTTGATGTCATACAACGTTCCTCGCTGTGCTGCATCAAAACCTGATTCATGGATCAGTTGGATACATTCTTCCGTGTTCGTTTTGTTGACAAAATTGGCGGCGGCGTGTACGTTCTCTTCCAGCAGCGTGCCGCCGAAATCGTCCGCACCGAAGTGCAGCGCGATTTGTCCGGTCTTTTTCCCTTCGCTGAACCACGAGGCCTGAATGTGGTCGAAGTTGTCGAGATAGATCCGGGAGAAGGCGATGATCTCCAAATACCGTTTCGGGGTGGCGTAGGTGGGGATGATCTTTTCCAGGGGTGTATTTCCCGGTTTGAAACTCCACGGCACGAACGCGGTAAATCCGTGATATTCGTCCTGCAGCTGCCGGATCACCTCCAGATGTTCGACGATATCCTCGTCCTTCTCCAAGTGTCCGTACATCATCGTGGCGGTCGACTTAAATCCGATCTTGTGCGCTTCCCGCATCACATTCAGCCAATCCGCGGAGGTCCCTTTTTTGCTGCTGATTTTTTTCTTCACGCGGTCGGAAAGAATTTCCGCTCCGCCGCCGGGAATGGAACGTTGTCCCGCATCCCACAATCGCTGCAACACGTGCGGCACGGTTAATCCCGAGACGCGGGACATTTCGATGATTTCCGATGTGGAATAAAAATGCGGGTAAACTTCAGGGACTTCTTTTACCGTCCGCTCCACCATCTCCACATAATAGTCGAAGGGAAGGGCGGGATTCACTCCGCCTTGCAGCAGGATCGTGGTGATCCCTTTTTTCGCCGACTGTTTGAATTTCTCCAACATCTGATCGACCGTGTACGTGTATTCTCCCTCTTCGCCCGGATGCCGGTAAAACGCGCAGAAGATACAATCGATGTTGCAGATGTTGGTGTAGTTCGGATTGGAATCGAGGACGAACGTCACCTGTTCGTGCGGATTTTTTTTATAACGGATCTCGTTGGCAAGATCGCCGAGGTCCAGCAGCTGCGCGTTGCGGAGAAGGAACAAACCTTCTTCACGGGACAATCGTTTGTTGGCGCGAACGGAGGAATAAATTTCGGTCAGTGTCATAGGATCGTTGCGAAGGACGGGGGAAGCGGCGTCCCTCCGAATTCGTTAGAAGGTAACGGTATATCCGGCGGCTTTCAGATCTTTGATGAGCCCGAAGCTGATCTCTTCCAGCTTCACCACGATCTCCTTGTACGCAATGCCCGGAATTCCTTTTGGCGGCGCATCGTCCTTTTGGTGGATGCAGCAGATACGGTTTGCGCCGACTTTGCCGACCAGATAACCGAGTTCGAACATTGCGCTGTTGATATCGTCGGGGTTGTACAGATAGTAGGCGTACCGCACCGTCGGATATTTTTCCAGGAAGCCGACGATCGCATCGGTCGCCGTTCCGCGCTGAAACATGATCCCTTCGATCCCCATTTCTTTCAGGAGATTCGTCAGCTGATTTTGCAATTCTGTTTCCGACGACGACAGGACAAGAACTTGTTTGTTGGAAGAGCCGGCCGCCGGTGCGGCGGCGGGAGCGGGAGCCGGAGCAGGCGCCGCTTTTGGCGCTTCTTGTTTGGGAGCCGGAGCAGGAGCAGGTGCCGGTGCCGGAGCAACTTTCGGAGGAGCAGTCGCTTCCGGTTTTGCCGGAGCAGGTGCAGGTGCCGGTTTTGCCGCCGCCGGAGGAACGGAATTCTTTTTTAACTCCGATTCCGCGATCGGCAGCGATTGTTTCACCATATCCAGAATCAACTGAGCGGAATTTTGATAGAAGTACGCACCGTTCTCATCTTTCGTGATTTTTTCACGGAGAGGATTCGCTTTTTCGCCGATCTTCGCCATCGTATCGAGGCAGGATTTTCGCCACACCAGATACTGGCTCTGCATCTTCGCATTATAGCCGGAAAATTCATGGCCGCCTTCCGGCGCCAATTTTTCCCCTTGCTGTATCAATTCCTGAATCTTCGTGACTGTCAGTTGATCCATTTTCTCATTGTGTGGTATAAAAGTTGAATAAGTTACGAAATTACTTCAACTTCTTCAATTAATTTTTTGAACAGTCTCATCGCCTGTTGTTCACGTTCGCCGAGCCGGTAATTGAATCCGTGCAAATATTCCGCCGTTTCGGCGTTCGACAATGTTATCCGGCCGCCGTGCACCGCTCCGATGGAATCGATCCGTCCTTCCCCCTTTTCCAGCGATTGCTGAATGATCTGGCAAAGTTCCTCTTTTTTCTCCGCCGGCAGCGAACGTTTCACCGCCCACAGGGCGAACACAAAGGGCATCTTCTGCCATTCATACCATTCTTTTCCCAGATCGAAAACCAGTTCGAATCCCGCCAGACCGGTGCGGTTCGCCTTGAGCGCCTCGTCGCCGATCAACAGCACGGCATGAAAATCCGAATGATCGTTCACGCCGGCGTGCATGCGGACGAATGACGCTTTGACGCCGTATTTTTTTTCCAGCAACACCTGCAGCAAGCGGACCGATGTGGCGGTGTCGTCGATGATGCCGATTTTTTTCCCGTTCAGTCCCTGCCAGCCCTCTTTGGAGAAGAGCATGACGCTTTTCACCTGATCGCGCGTTGCGATGCAAAAGTTCAACGGTTCCAATTCCTCTTCCTGCCGGAAAAAATCCATCAACGAAAACAATCCCGCATCGATCTGTCCTTTCATCGACAGTTCGCCCATACGCCGCGGCGCCACGGGAAGGATTTTGAATTGCCGCTGCTCAAGATGTTCATAAAACGGAACGGAATTGAGATACGGGATCTTTCCGACCACGTTGCTTCCATGAACGTTCAGCGCATTGTAATAGACATCCCGTTCAACCGGAATTTTTCCGGCGTCGGTGATGATCTTCACCAGTTTATCCTTCGCCATCGCCATCGGACTGGTGGCGCCGGCGTCGTGTGCGATCTTTTCGCCGCCGACCGTTCCGTCCATATCATCCGCGCCGAAATTCAGCGCGACGGAGGCGACCTCTTCGGTGAGCATTACCCAGTACGCTTTGATGTGCGGGAAATTATCGAGCATCAGCCGCGAGATGGCGATCGTTTTGAGATCTTCAATGGCGGATGTAAAATCGTTCTTCGGCTTGATTCCCGTATCGCCGGGCTGGAAGGCGAGAGGGATGAAGGAGAGGAATCCGTTCGTCTCATCCTGCGCATCGCGCAGCTTCACCATATGCATCACCCGCTCCTCATACGTTTCAATGTGTCCGTACAACAGCGTGGCGTTGGACGGTATGCCGAGGGTGTGGGCAGTTTTGTGGACCTCGAACCATGTTTTCGCGCCGATCTTCTGATTAAAAAGCAGCTTCCGCACCCGTTCGGAGAAGACCTCCGCACCGCCGCCGGGCATCGTCCGCAATCCGACGGAATACAACTGCCGCAGCACTTCTTGGATCGGCATCTTGAACTTTTTATGGAAGAAGTCGATTTCCACCGCGGTGAACGCCTTTACATCCACCTGCGGAAAATTCTTTTTGATGTCCCGCACCATCCCGAGATAATATTCCCACGGCCAGTCGGGATGCAGTCCGCCGGTAATGTGCACTTCGTGGACGTCGGAATTCAATTTGGAAAGGATCTCGCCGATCGTCATCTCGTACGCGTCGGGTGCTCCTTGTTTCACCGCAAAGTCGCAGAACTTGCAGGAGAGGACGCAGATGTTCGTCGGTTCGATTTTCTGATTCACCACGTAATACACCGCATCGCCGCTGCGCTGTTGTTGCACGGCGTGTGCCATCTTGCCGATGGAAATGATGTCGGGTGAGGCGAACAGGGTCAACCCGTCGTCGAGCGTCAGACGTTTTCCGTGTTGCACTTTATCCCATATCGGAAACAGGGATTTGTCTCTAAACGTAATGGAAGTATTCATTCGTCAATGTATCGTTCGTTGATAATAAAGATCAGCGCCAGTAACTGTCCCACCGTTCGTCCACTTTTTTGATGACCGCATCGTCCATGGCGAGCGGATCGGGATAACCGTTTTTCCATGTCGCATCGATGCCGAGAATGCCGTTGTAAATGGGGGAGATGCCGATCAGTTTTTGTTCCGTGAAGATCACATCACGTTCGCAGTCGAAGCGGGTAAAGACGCCCCAAATATAACTCTCCTGTTCGTTAATGTCCACGTCGAAGCTCACGGCCGCCGCCATGGTGATTCCGGCCAATCCCGGATGTTTCACCACCTTCCGGATCACCGCCGCCCCTTCTTTTTTTACTTTTACCAGCAGGAAGGTGTTTTCTACCAACCGTGCGTCGATTATACGCCGGTCAAATCCGGAAAGGGACCGGACCGTATCCGCGAGCTTTTTGGGATTGGCCTTCGGTTTGGGACGGTGTTTTTCGGTCGCGTCGATGATCATCTTGCTGCCGAGGTTCATTTGAAACGAGGTGAAGTCCAGCGTGTCGAGCGGGACTTTCGGTATCATCACAAAATCGAAATGCGGATCGAAATTTTCACGGACCGCTTTTAACACTTCGTTGAAGTTCCGGACATCGACGTGTTCGGAGACGGTGATGAGGCATTTGGTCAAACTCAACTGACCGGTTCCCATCAATCCGAGCGCCGCTTTCATCGCTTCTTTTTTGTACCGTTCGTTCACCGACACGACCAGCAGGTTATGGAATCCCGCCTCGTAATAGGCCCAGACGTTTTTTACTTCGTGGTGGATGAGACGGGCCAGCGGGGCGAGAATCTGCTGTGTGGCGTCCCCGATGAACTTATCCTCCATCGGCGGAATGCCGACGATGGTGGCGGGATAGATCGGATCCTTCCGGCGCGTGGCGGTGTGAATATGGAAAACGGGAAAATCGGCGGCGTTGGAATAATGACCGAAGTGGTCGCCGAACGGACCTTCGCGGCGTCGTTCTTTCGGTTTCACGATCCCTTCGAAAATGAACTCGGCGTTGGCCGGCACGGATATATTGAGTGATCGCGCCGACACGAATTCCGTCGGTTTGCCGCGCAGAAATCCGGCGAACATCGCTTCGTCGATCCCTTCGGGCAGTGCTGCGACGGTCGCCAGAAGAAGCGCCGGATCGCTGCCGATCACCAGCGCCACCTCGAGCGGCTGGTTCAGTTTTTCGGCGGTATGATAATGGAATCCGCCTCCTTTTCCGATCTGCCAGTGCATACCGGTCGTCTGGTCGTCGAACTGCTGAATGCGGTACATGCCGATGTTCCGTTTGCCGTTTTTCGGATCGTAGGTGATCACTTGCGGCAGTGTGACGAACCGGCCTCCGTCTTGCGGCCAGGTTTTGAGGATCGGCAAAGATGAGAGATTCGGTTTTTCGATCACCGCTTGGGAGCGGCCGATGGAAACGTTTTTCGGACGGGCATTATAGAGACGCCGCACCATCGCCGATTCTTCGAACAGGATTTTCGGAGAAGGGGGCATCACTTTTTCGGCGAAGTTGATCAGCTGCTCGCCCAACTCGTCCGGATGTTTGCCGAGGGCCAGTTCAATCATTCGCTCGCTTGCGAGAATATTGATGACGAGCGGAAAATCGGCCCCCTTCACTTTTTCAAACAACAATGCCGGTTTGCCGAGTTTCAGAGCGCGGGTGGCGATTTCGGTGATCTCCAATTCGGGATCGACCTCCACGCCGACGCGATGCAGCTCGCCGTTTTTTTCAAGATGTTTTACGAAATCCTGGAGATTGTCAAACATGTTCGGTTACCTTTTCAAGGTCGCAATGAAAAATTATTCCAACTCTTCCGCGCGCCATCCGCGGCCTCGTCGTTCTCCCGCCGCCGCCAGCACTTTGTCCGTAAAGGCACCGACATATTCATCCACCGATTGCGGGACAAAATAGAGCGGCGGAGAGATCGGCATGATGATGGCGCCATAGGAAGAAAGTTTGGCGCACTGTTCCAATGCAAGGGTGGACATGGGCGTTTCCCGAACGCAGATGATCAGCTTGTACCGTTCTTTCAACGCCACTTGCGCCGTCCGGGTGATGAGCGTGTCGCCGATCCCGGAAGCAATTTTTCCGAGTGTGGAGGTGGAACAGGGGAGAATAACGTACGCATCGAAATAATTCGAACCGGATGCGATCGGAGCGGTCAGATCTTTGTCGTCGAACTGCCGTTTGACGTACGGAAGCAATTCTTCCTCCGACATCCGCAGCTCGTCCTTCAACAGCGCTTTTCCCCATTTGCTGACGACAAGAAATTTTTCCGATTGCGATTTTTTCAGAAAGTCGAGTGCATACACGGCGCCGGAGCTGCCGGTGATTCCGACGATAATTTTCATTGATTTTGCCACAGTGGCACAGATTATATACTAACAAGAATCATGACGAGAATGCTGAAACCGACCACGATATTAATTTTAAAGAACGCCAACTCTACATCGTCCGCTTTCTGTTGTTCCAACCAGAGTAAAAATCCGCTCAACAGCAGGAACGGGGCGGCGATGATCGCTTTCAGGGAAATGAACACCAGCGCAATCAATACGCCGAACGCCAATAGATGGAGCACGGCGGAAATCCGGAGCGCCCGTTGTTTGCCGAACCGGGAGGGAAAGGAATAGAGCCCCGCCTTTTTGTCGAACTCCTCGTCGAGCGTCGAATAAATGATGTCGAATCCCGTCGCCCAGAAGAAATTGAATAACGGAAGGAGCAGCGCTTCCGTGAATCGTTCCATCGAACCGGTCACCGCAAAAAAGCCTCCAAGCGGCGCCATCGCCAATCCCATTCCGACGCCGAAATGAGCGAGCGGCGTAAATCGTTTCAAATACGGGTAGATGACAAAGACCGCCAGCGGAATCGGCGACAAACGGAAACAAAAGTCCGAAATCAAATAGGCCGAGACGAGGTATAACGCGAATCCCGTCATCAAAACGCCGAAACCCTCCGCCAGGTTCATCGTGCCGCTGGCCAGTTCACGGTTGAGTGTGCGGGGATTGCGCTTATCGATCTCCCGGTCGATCAATCGGTTCAACGTCATTGCTACGATGCGGGCACCGATCGCCGCCGTGAGGACGAGGAACAGAAGCCGGAGCGAGGGAACTTCTTTGGACGCAAGGAAAACACCGCTGTAGATCATGGGGAGCGAAAACAGCGTGTGTTCTATTTTGATAAACGAGAGATATTTTTTCACATCGCAGCGTTCTGTTGTTAAGAGTCCGACAATTTACCGAAAAATTGCTGTTTAACCAAAGAGGATTTTCTCCGTTGCTCTTTGTTCA
>CAZRWF010000001.1:86693-108784 GCA_964603685.1 uncultured Chitinophagaceae bacterium | reverse complement strand
TTACCGAAAAATTGCTGTTTAACCAAAGAGGATTTTCTCCGTTGCTCTTTGTTCAACTCGTAAAATTTCGTATATTTGTGAAATTTTTCATCGTTTTTCATCAGGAGTTGAATGTACACTGTTACATTAATACCGGGAGACGGCATCGGTCCGAGCATCACCGAAGCTGCTGTTCGTGTCATCGAAGCGACGGGCGTTCCGATCACATGGGACGAACAATTTGCCGGCATGGCCGGAATCGATAAACATAAAGACCCGATTCCGGAACAGACGATCGCGTCCATCACGCAGAATAAAGTGGCGCTGAAAGGACCCTTAACCACGCAACTGGGGAAGGGATTCCGCAGCGTCAATGTGGCGTTGAGAAAAGAATTCGATCTCTATATCAATCTTCGTCCCGCCAAGTCGTTTGAAGGCGTTCCCTCCCGGTATGAGAACGTGGATATCGTGATGTTCCGGGAAAATATCGAAGAATTTTATTCCGGGATCGAGCACTATATCGATGCGCAAAAAAGCGCCGCGGAAACGATCGGCATCATCACCCGCTTCGGATCGGAACGGATCGTTCGGGCGGCGTTCGACTATGCCCGGAAATTCGGGCGGAAAAAAGTGACGATTGTCCACAAAGCGAACATCATGAAGTTCACCGGAGGATTATTCCTGGAAGTGGGGAAAAAAGTAGCGGAAGAATTTCCGGAAATCCAGTGCAACGATGTGATCATCGACAATATGGCGATGCAGCTGGTGCTGAATCCGCATCAATACGACGTGATCGTCACGACCAACCTGTTCGGCGACATCCTGTCCGACCTCTGTTCGGGACTCGTCGGCGGTTTGGGACTCGCTCCGGGAGCGAACATCGGAAAGGATGCAGCGATTTTCGAAGCGGTGCACGGCAGTGCTCCGGACATCGCGGGGAAGGATATTGCTAATCCCTCCGCGCTGATTCTCGCCTCCGCCATGATGCTGAACCATCTTGGCGAGTCCGCCGCGGCGGAAAAGATCTACACCGCCATTCGCGAAACGCTGAAAAATCCTTCGGAAGTGACCCGAGACCTCAATCCGAAATCGACGATCGGCACGAAACAATTCGCGGAAATTCTGGTGCAAAAAATTAAAAAATAAATTGCCGCACCTGACACAGAGATCATCTGTGCAATTTGCGGCATTTCAATAATGCAAATCGGAAAAATCCATATCGACCGGCCTCTCATCCTCGCTCCGATGGAAGATGTAACGGACATGCCGTTCCGCCTCGTCTGCAAAAAACTGGGTGCAGACATTATGTACACGGAGTTCGTCAATTCGGACGGATTGGTGAGGAATTCCAAAAAGACCTTCGAGAAGATGCGCTTTTTGGAAGAGGAGCGGACGTTCGGCATTCAGATCTACGGAGGAGACGAACACGCGATGGAAGGGGCGGCGCGTATGGCGGACTCTCTGCAGCCGGATTTGATCGACATCAACTGCGGTTGCTGGGTGAAACAGGTGGCGGGGCGCGGTGCTGGAGCGGGATTGCTCAAAGATCTTCCGAGAATGGAACGGATCGTTTCGAACGTGGTAAAAGCGACCACTCGTCCCGTGACGGTAAAAACTCGTCTCGGCTGGGATGAACATTCCATCAAAATTGTGGAAGTGGCGAAAATGCTCGAAGGGATCGGCGTGCTCGGATTGACCATCCATTGCCGTACGCGGTCGCAGGGACACAACGGCGATCCGGATTATTCGTGGATCCCCAAAGTAAAACAGGCGGTCTCCATTCCGGTGTTCATCAACGGCAGTTTGACCGAGCCGAAACAGATTACCGAAGTGTTTGCCGAAACCGGCTGCGACGGCGTGATGATTGGCCGCGGGGCGATCGACAATCCGTGGATTTTTGCCGATACGAAACATTACATGGCCACCGGGGAATTGACGCCGAAGCGGACGCTTGCCGAACGGATCGACAAATGTATCGAATTGCTCACACTTTCCGTGGAACGCAAAGGGGAAAAACGCGCCGTGATCGAGATGCGAAAATTTTACATCGGTTATCTCAAAGGAGAACCGAATGCCGCGAAACTCCGGAATTATTTGATGCAATTTTACGAAGCGGCGCCGATCATCGACGTTCTCACTTCCGTTAAGGAAAAAGGATTCATCGAAGAGGAAAAATTCGCTCCAGTTCAAGTTGCGGCATGATCGCTACAGTAAGATTTAATGATTGAATAATCGTTCCGCCGCAACACTCCTCCCTCGCATCAATCTTCATACATTAATATTATTAACATCCCACATCGATCAACTCGCAACTTGCATCCTGAATCCTGCATCGTGCATCTTGTATCCAGCATCTAGCATCCAGCATCAAAAATCAATCATCCCGCATCACCACAACCTCATCCACACCTCCAAAATACTCTTGCACTTTCCTGTAAACTTCCTTATCTAACAGTGTTTTCGTAACGAATTTCAGGATGTAATGATCGCCTTCGTTGTCGGCTGTATTATCGGGTACCTCACGACCATCCCCATCGGTCCCATCAATCTTGCCGTCGTCATGAAAGCACTGCGGAATCACACCGCACAGGCGATGATGATCGGCATCGGATCGGCGTTGATGGATATCATCTATTGCGGCGCGGCCGTGTTCGGCGTCGGTTCACTTATTTCCAATCCCACACTCGACCTCATATTCCGTGTCTCCACCTTCGGCATTTTTTTTATCTATGGAGTGAAGACGACGTTCGGGAAACTCCCCGAAACACATTTTCAACCGAACGAGGATGAAACACAAGCACCCGGCTTTAAGCGCTATTTTGTTCTCGGCATGGCGATGTATTTTTCCAATCCTTCCTTTCTGGCGTACTGGATCACCATAGCGGGAATCGTGCACGGCTACCGTGTGATCGAATCGAACGTGTTTAACAACGCCATGTTCGCCGTCGGGACCGGCGCCGGCGTTATTCTCTGGTTTTTCACTCTCGTCGAACTGGTGGAGCGGCAGAAGGTGAAATTCGAGATCGACCGTATCCGGAAAGTGACACGGTTTTTCGGATTGTTGCTGCTGATCGTCAGCGGCGTGCTGGGGTGGAATCTGGCGAAAGATTTTTTGAATTAATCTCAATAGGAGTCCGTATGGCAAACAGCGAATCGACTAACATCGAATCGATCCTCAAAGAACGCCGTCTCTTCAAACCGAATCCGAAATTCGCCGAGAAGGCGCACATCTCATCATTCCGCCAATACAAAAAGATGTATGCGGCATCGGTGAAAAATCCGGAAAAGTTCTTTGCGAAAATGGCGGAACAGGAGCTCTCCTGGTTTAAGAAGTGGACGACGGTCCTCAAATGGAAACTGCCGTTCGCCCAATGGTTCGTCGGCGGGAAGATCAACATCTCCCACAATTGCGTCGACCGGCATTTGACCACCTGGAGAAAGAACAAAGCAGCGATCATCTGGGAAGGGGAACCGGGTGACACACGGACACTCACCTACGCGGACCTTCACCGCGAAGTGTGCAAGTTTGCCAATGTGATGAAAAAGCTCGGGATCCAAAAAGGGGACCGGGTGGCGATTTACATGCCGATGATCCCCGAACTGGCGGTGGCCATGCTCGCGTGTGCGCGGATCGGCGCCACGCACAGCATCATTTTCGGAGGATTTTCCGCGGAAGCGCTGAAGGACCGGATCAACGATTGCGGTGCAAAACTGGTGGTGACGGCGGATGGCGGATACCGCCGCGGTGCGATCGTTCCTTTAAAAGTGAATGTGGACAATGCACTGAAACATACGCCGTCGATCGAAAGTGTTGTCGTCGTCAAACGGACGCAAACAGAGATCCACATGGAACCGGGACGCGATTACTGGTATTCCGGTTTGATGGAAACCGAATCGGCCGTTTGCGATCCGGAAAAACTCGATTCCGAACATCCGTTGTTTATTCTTTACACCAGCGGCACGACCGGTAAACCGAAAGGCGTTCTGCATTCCACCGCCGGATATCTGCTCGGCGCCCATTTAACATCCAAATATGTTTTCGACTTGAAGGAAGATGATACATACTGGTGCACCGCCGACATCGGCTGGGTGACCGGCCATAGTTATATTGTCTACGGCCCTCTCTCCAACGGCGCCAGCGTGGTGATGTACGAAGGGGCGCCGAATTTTCCCGAGCCCGACCGGTTTTGGAGCATCATTGAAAAATACCGCGTTTCGGTTTTTTACACCGCGCCGACAGCCATCCGCGCGTTCATCAAATGGGGAGAACAATGGCCGTTGAAACACGATCTCAGCTCGCTCCGACTGCTCGGCACAGTGGGCGAACCGATCAACCCCGAAGCGTGGATGTGGTACCATAAGATCATCGGCAAAGGAAAATGTCCCATTGTCGACACCTGGTGGCAAACCGAAACCGGTTCGATCATGATCACGCCGATCCCCGGCGCTACGCCGACAAAACCGGGAACGGCGACGCTACCGTTCTTCGGCATTCAGCCGGACGTGGTGACCAAAGAAGGAAAATCGGTCAAGGCGAATCAAGGCGGCTATCTGGTAATCCGCAAACCGTGGCCTTCCATGATGCGCGGCGTGTACGGCGATCCGGACCGATTCAAAAAGACCTATTGGAGCGACATCAAAGGGATGTATTTTACCGGTGACGGCGCGCGCCGGGACACCGACGGTTATTTTTGGATCATGGGGCGCGTCGACGACGTTATCAACGTCTCCGGTCACCGGCTCGGTACGATGGAAGTGGAAAGCGCCCTAGTCAGTCATAAATTTGTCGCGGAAGCGGCGGTGGTGGGGAAGCCGGACGAGATCAAAGGTTCGGCGATCTGTGCGTTCGTGACGCTGGAAGGGGGTCGCGTGCCGACGCCCGATCTGAAAGAAGAATTGCGTCAACATGTGGCGAAAGAGATCGGCGCGATGGCCAAACCGGACGACATCCGCTTCACCGACGCGCTGCCGAAGACCAGAAGCGGTAAGATCATGCGCCGCCTTCTGCGCGAAATCGCATCGGGTTCCGCCGCCATCGGCGATACGACGACGCTGGAAGATTTTTCCGTTCTGGAAAAACTCCGTCACAGCGACGAAGAGTAAGATGCCGATACCCGCATCTGTTTCACCGGTCCCGCGTTGTGCGGGACTTTTCATTTTCCCGTTTGCCGGATGATTCGCCTTCTCCTCATATCGATTGTTTTCCTTTCTCCGCTCTCCGCGCAGCCGTTCCGCTTTGAGTTCGAACGGATGGGGATCGAACACGGAATGTCGCAAAGTTCGGTCTTTTCCATCGGACAGGATGCGAACGGATTTTTATGGCTCGGCACGTTGGACGGTCTGAACCGGTACGACGGATACAATTTTACCATCTTCAAAAACGATCCGAACAATTCCAATTCCGTTGCGGCGAATAATTTTTACCGAGTCCGAGGTCTCTCCGACGGTTCGGTGATCGCTTCCACGCAGAATAATACCATCGATCTTTTGTCCGACCATGGAAGGAGGGTGACGAGACTGGATGCGCGTTCCCTCTCGGAACGCGCCGAGATCAACCAATCCGCTCGATGTTTTTTGGAAGGAAGAAACGGAGAGATTTATATCGGTACGAAAGGGCGGTTGATAGAATATTTTCCGGCTTCGGGCGAGCGAAGGGAATATCCGGTCGACCGGAGGGACTCTGCCGGCGGCATTATTGCGGATATGGTGTTCGGTCCGGACGGAGACGTGTGGCTGGCAACACAGGGAGCGCCGATGCGGTTTGACCGTTCGACCAAACAATTTTTCACCCTACCGGTTGAATCGGATTTCGGATTGCGCATCCGGGGAGTGCAGATTATTTCCCTCATTGATGATTCCGGAATTTTCCTGGCGATTTATGTCAATGGAGAGATCGGTTATTTCGACCGGAATGCAGGAATGATTCGTCCTGTCGAAAGGAAAAAAGGACTTTCCTTGCCGGCTTCCAGTCAATATCAAAATGATGCGGAAGCGGATGCCGAAGGAAATATTTGGATCGGCGGTACGGGAGGATTATACCGATTGACCATGGAACAACGAGAGGAAGTTCCGTTGATCCGTTCCGTCGATCATTGGACGCGGGTGGAAACCGATTCGCGCAGTCTCAGCCATAATAATATCCTCAGTTTATTTGTCGATCGTGAACAGACGTTGTGGATCGGTACGACCGATGGATTGAATAAATTGCCGCTCCGTCCGAAAAAATTCACGTCGCGTGCCCATTCGTTCGACGAAAAAGGCTCAATCGGACCCGGCATCGTCTGGACCTTCACCGAAGACAATGACGGAACATTATATGTGGGAACGCAGCACCATGTGAATGTCCGTAAAAAAGGATCATCTGAATTCCGGCGAGATTCTTCCGTTGCACCGATCAGTCTGTTGACTGCGCGAGATGGGTCGGTGTGGATCGGAACTCGGCATGGGATTGCACAATGGAAGGACGGCAAGGTTATCCGCACGGTCTACGATTCTGCTCCTCCGGAAATCCGGCAGATGAATTACATTTATGCTTTGGCGGAAGATACCGCCGGCATCGTGTGGGCCGCCACCGGCTACGGACTGGTCCGTTACGATCCGCGCACGGAAAAGTACCGGAGATTTTTCGCGCCGGATACCTCGGCCCGTCAAAAAAATTTTCTCATGGCGGTGTTGATCCGGCGCAACGGCGAGATGTATGTCGGTACGAACGGTTTCGGCATCGCGAAATTCGATCCGGCCGCCGGAACATTCCGGCACCATTATTCCATCGAGGGAAACATTCGATCGCTGGGGAACAATGTGATCTTCGTGCTGACGGAAACATCGGACGGCACGGTGTGGATCGGTACGAACGGCGGCGGGATTAACCGGATGGTGGAACGGGGGAATGATTCCCTGGAATTCGATCATTATCGGGAGGCGGATGGATTCCCTAACGATGCGGCGTACGGAATATTGGAAGACCGGGAAAAAAAATTGTGGATCAGCACGAATAGGGGACTGGTCCGTTTTGATCCGGTTTCGGCCGCGTCCGTTCTCTATACGTCCGTCGACGGCTTGCAGCGGAACGAATTCAGTCAAAATGCCTATTACAAAAACCGGGATGGAAAGATGTTTTTCGGCGGTCCGTCCGGATTCAATGAATTTTTTCCCGAAAGTCTCCGGGTGAATCCTTTCGTCCCGCCCGTGGCGATTACGCGGTTTTCCGTTTTTGAAAAAGATCGCAGCGAACTGCTTCTCGAATCCGAGATCCGACTCCGGCATGATGAAAACTTTTTTTCCTTCGATGTGGCGGCGTTATCCTTCGTTCATCCGAACAGCAACCGGTATTCGTATCGGCTCGAAGGGTTGCAGGAAGAGTGGATCGATATCGGCAGCCGTCGGTCCGCCTTTTTCACGAATATCGACCCGGGGGAATATCTTTTCCGCGTGAGAGGATCGAACAACGACGGAGTCTGGAACGAGGCCGGGGCCTCGGTGCGGATTGTCATTCTTCCTCCGTGGTG
This sequence comes from uncultured Chitinophagaceae bacterium, assembly GCA_964603685.1. Lineage (GTDB taxonomy): Bacteria > Bacteroidota > Ignavibacteria > UBA10030 > UBA8401 > UBA8401. The sequence goes on along the minus strand of CAZRWF010000001.1, from coordinate 101,297 downwards.
GGCGACCGTCTGGTTCCGTATGTTCGCCGGGGCGACGATCGTCGGCACAATCGCCGCCGGCGTCTGGTTTTATTCCCGCAGAAAATTCAAGGCAACCATCGCCGCGTTGGAACGGCAGGCGGCGATCAATCACGAACGGCAGAAAACGCGCGACAAAATTGCGCGTGATTTGCATGACGATCTCGCGTCCACCGTTGGCAGCGCAGGACTGTTCATTGAGACTGCCCGGAGAACCCTTCCGGTGAATATCGAACAGACGATGGAGTATTTGGAAAAGACCAGTTCCATCCTCAACGATGCGGAAGAGGCGATGAGCGACATCGTCTGGTCCGTTTCGCCGAAACACGACACGCTGCAGAGTTTGTCGGTCCGGATCCGGCTGGTAGCGACCGATCTTTGCCGTGCACGCGGAATTCCGTGTACCGTGCAAAGCGATGGCGATCCCCAGCTGCCGCTGCCGGAGGAGCTGCGCAGAGGTTTTTATTTGATCTTTAAAGAGGGACTCAACAATGCGCTCACGCATGCCGGTGCGACGGCAATCGATATCCGTATCGGCGTGGAATCGGAACGGCTGCTGCTGGAGATTCGCGATATTGGTGTCGGATTTGACCGTGCTCCGGAAACGGAATCACTCGGCGGTCACGGCATGGCAAACATGAAAAAGCGGGCGGAAGAGATCGGCGCTGTTCTCGCCATCCGGTCCGAAAAAGGAAAAGGGACCGTCATCCGGCTGCAAAAAGATTTGACCCAAATGAGTCATTGAAGATTTCAATCGATGATCCGACATTCATTCACTCCATGACCACCACCAAACAAATTTCTCTTGTCATCATCGAAGACCATCCCGGATTCCGTGACGGATTGGTCCACATGTTCGCCGCCACTTCGGGTTTTACCGTTGCCGGAGTGTTCGGCTCGGCAGAAAAAGCGCTGGCCGGACTTCCGGAATGCGATGTCATCCTTCTGGATATCAATCTTCCCGGTCGATCGGGAATCGACACGATACCGTTTTTTAAGGAGATTCGCCCCGCGGCACAAATCATCATGCTGACGGGACTGGATGACGACGACAGTATTTTCGCCGCGATTCTCGCCGGAGCGGACGGGTATCTATTGAAAAAAACGCCGCCGGCAAAAGTGTTGAGTGCGATTGAAGACGCCGTTTCGGGGGGTGTTCCGATGACACCGAGTGTCGCCCGTCGCGTGATTGAACATTTTAAGCAGGCTGCGCCGGTGCAAAAGGACTATCAGCTCTCCGAACGGGAGAAAGAGATCTTAGCCGTTCTAGTGTTGGGATTCGACAACAGGGCCATCGCCGATAAATTGTTCATCAGTTATGAAACGGTCCGCAACCATTTGAAAAACATCTACCAAAAACTCCATGTCCATTCCCGTTCCCAAGCCGTCTCCAAGGCTTTGTCGGAACGGATTGTAAAATGACCCAATTGAGTCATTGAGTCTCCCACCTTCCTCCGTTATTTTTCTCTAAAGTTAACACAGTATCACATTTCCAACACCATCGGGGGAACCACCATGAAATTCGCCTTCATATTGTTGACAAGCATCGTTGCAACACTTCACGCACAATGGTATTGGCAAACACCATTTCCGCAAGGGAACATGATCTACGATGTGCAGTCGTTAGGAGGGAACACCGTCATCGCGATCGGCGCCGGTACGACGATCCTGCGGTCGACGAACGGTGGCGGACAATGGTCGCAGCAATTTTCCGTCAGCGATACGCTCAATACGCGGCTGCGGGGAATGTATTTCCGCGATGCACTCACGGGCTGGGCGGTCGGCAGCGCGCACCTTGGCTTTTCGAAAACGATCATCCTCAAGACGACCGACGGCGGACTTTCCTGGAACAGCGCGACGAACGGTGCCAATGGCGTTTTGTGGGACATCGGATTTGCCAACGAAAATGTCGGGTTTACCGTCGGTGAAGGAGGAAAAATATTCCGCACCACGAACGGAGGAACAACATGGACCGCACTCACGAGCGGAACGACAAGTCATCTCTACTCCGTTTTGGCCGTTTCCGATTCCGTTGCCATGGTATTCGGCATCGGCGGAATGAGAAAAACAACAAACGGAGGTGCGACCTGGACGTCGCTGGCCATGGGAGGAAGTCAATTCCCGAATATTTACAATGCGTTCTTCTTTAACAAGGATTCCGGTTACGTTGTCGGACAATCCGGCGCCATGTTCAAGACGACGGACAAAGGAGAAAACTGGTCGCAGATCAACACCGGTTCGACGTCCGGTACGTATGACGGAGTCTATTTTGTCAACGCAACGCACGGATGGATCACCCGCGGCACCACGTCGCTTCGTCGTACGACCAACGGTGGACAAAATTGGATCTCCAGCAACATGCCGGTCAGTATTTCGCGGACATTCCTGTTCAGCGACACGCTCAAAGGATTTGCTTTCACCGCGACAGGACAGCAATATCGCACGACCGATGCCGGTGTGTCGTGGGTCTCCGTCAGCGGATTGCCTTCCGTTGATTTTTATCAAACATATTTTGTGGATAAACTTCTCGGTTATGCCGTCGGCGACGGCGAAACAATTCTGAAAACCACAAACGGTGGGGGAACATGGACGCAACTCCGGTACACGGCATCGCAGCTCAGCTATGAGTCGGTCTTTTTTGTCAATGCCTCTACCGGTTGGGCCGGCGGGGAAGGTGGGACGCTGGTAAAAACAACCGATGGCGGAGCGACGTGGTCGCCGCAAACAAGCCAGGTGTTCGGCCGGATCAAAAGTCTCTATTTTACGGATGCGAATAACGGCTGGCTCAGTTCGGACAACGGCGGGGGCATTTCCCGGACGACGGACGGCGGGGCGACGTGGGTGAAATCAACGGTGAACGGAATTTCCGGTGTTTCGCTGTTAAAAATTTCCGTGCCGGATGGCAAAACCGGATATTCTTCCGGTGAAGGACAATCCATCTTTAAAACGATCGACAGCGGAGCGACCTGGAACAAACTATCCTCCATCGCCAATGTGCAAAGCATGTCGGTGTTGGATACGGCGACGCTGTTTGTTTCCACCTACACCGATTCGGTCCTGAAATCGACTACCGGCGGTGCTACCTGGGAAAAGGTCGCGAAAAATTCCATCTACCGCACAATGATGTACATCCACTTTGTCAATGCCAATGAAGGGTATGGTGTCGGCTGGGGGAGCACGGCAAATCTTGTCTCGAGAACGACGGACGGCGGAAAGACATGGGCGATCCAACCGACGCCGAACGGCGAAGGGGACTTTGTGCATATCTTTGTCATTGATTCCGCGAACGCCTGGATCGCTTCCGGCGACGGCATCATTCTCGGAAGAAAACCGTCGATTCCGACGCGGGTGATCATGAAGGCGGAGAACGTTCCGACAGATTTTGTTCTCTCGCAAAATTATCCCAATCCGTTTAATCCCACCACAACGGTAGACTTCCAACTTCCGGCGTCCGGACCGGTGTCGTTGACGGTGTTCGATGCGCTTGGCCGGGAAGTGGCCGTGCTCGTGAACGGTTGGATGAACGCCGGATCATATTCAGCGTCGTTCAGCGGAAAAAATCTCGCGAGTGGTATCTATTTCTATCGGTTAAAGGCGGGTAATTCTGCTCAAACGAAAAAAATGATGTTGCTGAAGTAACCAAAATAACAGACTGTTGTCGGTCAACTCTGAAGGCGATTGACTGATAATACAAACGCCGCTCACCTGGGGAGGATGGGCGGCGTTCTTTTTCCAATCGATGTGACGGAACAGTGCGGGCGTTGTAACCGCTTATGATTTTTTCTTTTTCTCTTTTGACGGTTTCGCTTCATCGCCGCAGCAGTCGTCTCCGCATGTTTCTCCTTCCGTCGACGTCCGTTTTTTGGTGGTGGTGGATTTGCTTGCGCTGCTTTCGGTTGCATCAAATCCGGCATCGCTGACCGCCTTGATCAGCACGGCTGAAGTGGTTTTTGCGTTCGCCAGCGTTACGGTTGCACGTTTGTTTTTCAAATCGACCGTCGCTTCCTTGACCCCGTTCACTTTTTTTAATGCTTTTTCAACGGTACCCACGCATGACTGGCAGGTCATTCCTTCGACCGAAAGTGTAATCGTCTTATTTTTATCCGAAGCGGACAACGTTAGCGAAAGAACAACGACGAGCAATAAAAGTTGTTTCATGAGAACTCCTTGATTGATGGTAAGTGAAAATAGTGCGATAATAGTCAAAATTCCATTGGGAAAAGTTTTTTGTTTCTGTAAATTCTTTGAATGGCTCACTCCGGAATGAACATACATCTCCGCCGCATCGTTCCTCCGTTGGCGCTTTCGCTCCTCCTATTGTTTTCTATTTCCTGTTCGCCGGTGCCGGTCCGTCGGTACAACACGGAAACAGCTACCGGTTCGCGGTCACAACAATGGTATAAACAAGCGATGGTCGATCTGGGACACCGCATTACCATGTTCTCGCCGACGGACGGCATCGCCATTTCCCGCGGAATGGGAACGGAAGTGAAAGGGAAAGCGTATCGCTTCGTCAACGGACAATGGAGTCCGTTTTATGATTTTCCGTATTCGGATTATCCCCTCATTGCACGGGTCGGAGCTTCCTCAATGTGGACCATCACGCATCTCACGCATGCCGGTGCCTATCGTCCGATACACTCCGAATGGAAAAATGGAACGCGAAGGGAAATTCCGCTTCCCGCGATCATGTGGGATGAGATCGATTATGTGATGTTCAAAGGGCTCCACCGATTTTCCGACGGAACAGCGTGGGCGGTGGGGCAGCAAGGCCACATCATCTATTATGACGGGAACCGGTGGAACCGCGTGAGCAGCCCGTTAATCAATCCGCACCGGACGACCGTGTATGACGGTGATCTGAATGACATCGCCATGACTTCGCGCACCACCGGCTGGGCGGTCGGACGAAACGGAAACATCATTCGTTTTGAAAACGGAATTTGGAAAAAAGCGGAATCGCCCACCGATCAAACATTGCAGAAGATTTCGATGGCGGACGATTCCACAGGTTGGGCGGTAGGGAACGCCGGAACGATTCTCGAGTGCCGCAACGGACAATGGAAAAAACACGCTTCGGAAATCCGCGAACAATTGAATTCGGTAGTAACGTTGAGTTCGTCCGAAGCGTGGATCGTCGGCAATAATTCCACTCTTCTGGAATGGGACGGAAGCCGGTGGGTGCACAACCGGTCGATTGCATTATATGACGATACGTTTGCCGATGTTGCGGTCGTCAAAGATTCGACAGGTGCATATCACCGGTGGGTGATCGGACATCAAGGCATTTATACAACCTCGCAGGCGATGGGATTTTCATTCACGGATATCACTCATCCGGCCGGACTCCGCCGGGTGGGAAGACGGGGGCACTTTTTCCATCGCAGCAATCGGGATCTTCCCGATCTGTTGGTGGCGAACGACGGCGGAACGTCGCTGCTGTACGAAAACGACGGCACGAACACCTTTGCGGATGTTACGGCGGAAACAGAATTACGCGACTCTCCCCGCGACCCGCTTGTCACCGCAGTCGGCGACGTGAACAACGACGGTGAGGCAGACGTTCTGGTGCTGGTCGATCATACGAATTATCGATTGTACCTCGGTACGTTCGACGGCGACTTCCGCGATTTCACCGAACGGTCGGAATTACGATTTCAGGAAATCGATCCGCTCGGACACAATGCTGCCGACTTTGTCGACGTTGATAACGACGGGAATCTCGATCTGTATCTTTCCAACTTCGACCTTCCCGATCAAATATTTCTGGGGGATGGATCGGGAAAATTCCGCAGGGTGGAGATCGATCTCGGCATCGACAAAATCCTCCGCCATTCCTCCTACGGTGCGGTGATTGAAGACTTCAATAACGACCGCCGTCCCGATATCCTCATACCGTATTACGTCAGCAGCGGACGGAAATTTTTTTCCTTGTTTCTGCAGAAGGAAAATTTTTCATTCGTCGAAGCGGATGATTCGCTGTTCTTTTCGTCCGTCGATCTTTCGCCAACGGCAATGACCGCGGCGGATTTTAACAACGACGGCACGGTTGATCTTTATATCCACAGTCAAAAAGTTCCGCCGAAACTTTGGCTGAATGACGGAACCGGAAAATTTACGGACCGCTCGCAACAGGCCGGATTCGGGACGCCGATCGTTCATCCGGAGCCGACCAACGGCATCGTGGCGGCGGCGGATGTAAACAACGACGGATGGACGGATATTTTCGACGGATCGAAATTATTCCTCAACTCACCGGACGGCCGCTTTGTCGAGGTCTCCGAACGCGTTGGGATTCAATTTGTCGGTTCGCCGGCGTTCGCCGATATCGACCATGACGGCGATCTCGATCTTTTCATCGGAAGTTCGCGCAGTGCGCTGGGGAAAGGGGACAGGGCGGCGCTTTTCCGGAACAATCTCGATCGGCGCACTTCCATCGTTATCCGCGTTTCCGGGGATGAATCCAATCGCTCTGCCATCGGTGCGGTCGTTACGCTGCGCAACAGCCGCGGCGAAAAACAAACGCGCATCGTCGGCAGCGGCGGCTCTCCTTTAATACCGCAAAATATCTCCGGTGTCCATTTCGGTGCTGTCGACGGAGAGGAATATTCAGTGACCGTGGAATTCCCTTCCGGTCGCCTCCGCGAAGAACGGTCGATCGTCGCCGGCGATGTCCGGTTTGTCTCCGAAAATCCGTTTTTGATTTCGATCGGCAACTCTGCCGTCCGTTCATTCGGGAGGACCGCATCGTTGTTTTCGTACGGTCGAATGCAGGCAACGGTGGTCGCTGCCACGATGGTGATCCTGTTGTTTGTTTTTGTCGGAAAAAGGATCGGTGCGGATAAAATATCGTCGCGCTGGTACAATTCCGCCGTTTTGCTGCTGCTCTTCGGAATGTCGATCCATCTCACCATTTATGAATCGACGATCCTTTCCGTCGGATCCTCTTTTGCGGGAACGGCGGCTGCGGCGCTTGCGTGGCTTACTGTTGGTCGTGCGGTGATCCGTCGCCGGGAGGCGCGGTTTGTTTCGCATTACCGGATCGGCGAATTGATCGGCACCGGCGGGATGGGGAAAGTGTACTCCGCAGTCGACACGACGACGAAACAACATGTGGCGTTAAAAGTTCTTCATCCGGAACTGTTGAACGATCCCGACAATCGTCGGCGGCTGACTGCCGAAGGGCATCTGCTGGCTTCGTTCGAACATCCGAACATTGTCAAAGTGTTTGAAATCGGTGAATCGCTGGAGAGAGGATACATCGCCATGGAGTTTCTTTCGGGAGGAACGCTGCGGGAAAAAGTGGAACGGGAGCATCCCTTGCCGCTTCCGGAAATCCGGAAGATCATCCTTCAGATCTGCGCCGGATTGGCTGAAGTCCATCGGAAAGGGATCGTCCACCGCGACTTGAAATCGGGGAATGTCATGCTCGCGGCGGACGGTACGGTGCGGATCATGGATTTCGGTCTCTCGAAATCACCGCTGGTGACGACCAAAACCTCTCTCGGGACGGTCCTCGGAACACTCGGCTACGTCGCGCCGGAACAGGTGACCAGTTTGGATGTTGATGGAAGAACCGATATATTTTCCCTCGGCGTGATCTTTTATGAGATGTTGACGAAACAATTGCCGTTTACCGGTGAGAACGAGATCGCGCTGATCCATTCCATTTTTAATACCGTTCCGCCCCCTCCATCCGCGCTTCGCAGCGATGTGCCGGAAGAATGGGACCGGGTGGTCGCCCGGTGTTTGTCGAAAGATCCAAACGGACGTTTCGCCGATGCGAACGAAATTCAACGTATGTTGGAATAAAATAGTCTCCCCACATATGAACGTCACCCCATTATTTTCCTGCCGTTCCTTCTGCCGTCGATAATGTCCGAACTCCGTCAAAAATATCAGAAACTTCTCGGCGATGCGATGAGCCAACTTTCCACCGAGTTTATGGAGTTGTCGACACTCTTGAAATCCGCCGGTGCGGCACCCGATGCGGTGAAAAAAGTGGACAAACTGTTCAAGACGCTGATGGAGTTAAATCGAAAACAGGGGAGCGAGACGAACGGTTTGTTCGATATGATCGACAAAATGGAGCGGTCGCTGGAGCAGATGACCGAGGCCAAACGACAGTTTGAAGTACTGTATTCTTCCGGCATCCTCTTCAGTTCCGAAACGGAAATGCGTGCTCTGATGGAAACCGCGGTGACGACGGTCGTCAAAGAATTGAAAGCGGACCAGGGATTTATCGTGCTCGCGAACGAACAAGGGGAAACCGAATCGATCGTGGCATGCAACATGGATCCGGATTCGCATCCCGCGGCGAAAGAGATGAGCACCACCGTCATCCGGAACACCATCGCCAAATCGGAACCGACCCATTTCCCGCAGTTCGACCAGCAATTCGCACAACAACAGAGCGTGATCCGGCTCGGCATCACCGCGGCGATGTGTGTTCCGCTGGTGTTGAAGCAGAAGGTGTTCGGTGCGGTATATCTCGACCGGCGGAACAAGGATGCTCCTTTCGTCGAGAACGATCTTGTGTACCTGCTCTCGTTTGCGCGGCAGATCGTGCGCGGATTTGAGATCTCTCTTGAGATTACCGGTCTGGAAAAGAAACTGCTCGCCGAAACAGTGATGAAATTCGAAGACCTCCGGCGCGAATTGAAGTGCGAGGAGATCATCGGATCGAGCAAAAAATTGTTCGATGTATTAAAAGTCGCCTCGAAGATCGCTCCGACCGATGCCAGCGTGATTTTGTACGGCGAAAACGGTACCGGAAAAGACCTTCTCGCCCATGTGATCCACCGGAACAGCCGTCGCGCCGGCGGACCGTTTATCACCATCAATTGCGGTGCGATCCCTGCCGATCTGCTCGAATCGGAATTGTTCGGATACGAAAGCGGCGCGTTTACCGGAGCGACACGGTCCAAACTGGGAAAAATCGAATTAGCCCATGGTGGAACCCTCTTTCTGGACGAGATCGGCGAATTAAACGTGAATCTCCAGGCAAAACTACTCCGCGTGATTCAGACGAAGGAGATCGAACGGCTCGGCGGGATCCAATCCAAAAAAATCGATATCCGCATTGTGGTGGCGACCAACCGCAACATTCCGGACATGGTCTCTGCGGGAAGTTTCCGCGAGGATCTGTATTACCGGTTGAAAGTGATCGAGCTGACGATGCCGCCGCTGCGGGACCGGCGGGAGGATGTTGCCGAACTGTCAAAATATTTTATCGCCAAACACTCCAACGGACGATCCATCCCGATCACCGGGGACGCGATGAATGTTCTGGAAAGTTACATCTATCCCGGCAACGTTCGCGAGTTGGACAATATCATACAGCGGGCGGTGGTGTTGATGAAAGGGGAGAAAATCGACACGGCGGACCTTCCTCCGGAGATTATCGAAGAAGAACGTTCGGAGCCGATCGTTGCGGGAGGGAAGACGCTGGAAGAGGCGGAGACCGAATTCCGGAAACTGTACATCCTTCGCGTTCTTCGCACCGCCAAATCGAAATCCGAAGCGGCGCAGATGCTCGGTGTGAATCGCACGCATTTCTATAAATTGCTCGCACAGCTCGGGATCGATGTCTGATCGCGGTCCGGCGACACATTCCGGACGTGATCCCGCCGTAACGCCTATGTCCTTCATCCGTTTTCCTCCCGCCGACGATATTTCCGATCTGGTCGATTGTTATTGGTTTGTGGACGATCCTTCCCGCAAACCGAAAAAAGAAAAGATCGTTCCGGACGGGTGTACGGAGATAATTTTTCATTTCGGCGATCCGTACGAGATCAATATCACCGGCCGGTGGAAACGTCAATCCCGTGTTCTCTTCGCCGGCCAAATCCGCGATCATTTTTATCTCCGCAATACCGGCCGTTCCAAAATCTTCGGCATCAAACTGAAACCGGTGGCCGCCGCACGGTTGTTCGGCGGTTCGATGGATCGGTGGACGGACAGGGTCGTAAATCTTTCCACCGTCGCCGGGAAACGGTCCGAGACACTTGTCCGCGACGTTGTATCCGTTGTACATCCGGAGGAACTCTGCACCGCGGCGAATCACGCACTCCGGAAATTCACGCTCCGTCCGTCGAACAACCTCACGTTGATCGAACAATCGGTCGACCTGATCGTGCGGCAAAAAGGGATGGTGACGGTGGAAGAACTCTGCGTGCTGTGCGGAATGAACGAGCGGCGGCTGCAGCGGCAATTCCTTTCGGCGGTCGGTGTCAATCCGAAACTGTTCGCACGGATCATCCGGTTCAACAACATCTTCCGCCTGATCCGGGAAAAGAACACCACCTGGAGCGACCTTGCGTATTGGGGCGGATATTACGACCAGTCGCATTTTATCAAAAATTTCAAAGCATTCACGGGGGACGAACCTTCCTCTTATCCTTTTGCCCAAAAAAATCTGGCGAATTTTTTTCTTCAACCGAAGCCGCGCTGAACGACCTTCGGTGATGTTCCGTATTGTCGGTTTTTTACAATACTCCGCTCCGGATTATCCGTATGATCGTTCCGCCAACGTTCATTTTTTACATCAAAGGAAAGGGAACATCATGCGTTTCACTCTTCTGTTTGTTCTGTGTTGTTTCGCCGTCACCAACGGTGTTGCGCAAGGATCGTCACAATCGAAAGTATCGAACGTTTCGGTCGATAAACAATTCTCAATGTTAGTTTGGTTGACGGGAGAGTGGACCCGGACGAATGCAAAACCGGGCCGGTCCGGATTCGAAACGTGGAAAAAACATTCGGAAACGGAGTATATCGGATCCGGCATCAACATGCGCGGAAATGACACCACCTTCGTCGAAAAATTACGGATCATCCTCAAAGACGGCGTCATCTATTATGTTGCCGACGTACCGCAAAACAACAGCGCCATTCTGTTTGCCGCGACGGAGATTTCGGCGAACAGCGTCACGTTTGAAAATCCTCAGCATGATTTTCCGAAAAAGATCGTTTACCGGTTGGACGGCAGCGTCCTGAAAGCGACGATTTCCGGAGACGGTAAAGCGATCGACTATTTGTTTACGAAGCGGTAAGCCCCTCCATCGGCATTGTCGGGAAGGCCGGACAGCGCTCCGGTCTTCCCATACGCCGATTTCTGCCGAATTACCCACTCGCGATCTTCATCAATCTCCACTGTCGCATCACAGCGACAAAATTTTTTCCCGGATTGTCTTTTCGTGCCGACAGACAGAAGAATCACCATGAATTCCATCGTATTTTCACCGGTTCGGGCAATTCCTGCCGTCTGTTTTTGGAACACTGTTTGTATTGAGAGAAGAGAGAAAAAGTCAGTTGTACAACGACCGCAGGAATGTATGCAGGAGAACATCCTTATCATCGACCACAATACCGTCGAACTCCGAAAACTCCGTGAAATGTTGACACGCGAAGGTTACGGAGTGATGACCGCCACCGACAGTCACACAGCCAAACAAATTTGCGAACAGATCCCGGTGAAATTCATACTCGGGGAGTCTGAAATTTTAGGATACGGCAGAAAAAACAGATCGGAGTTGGAATGAACTATTTGTTGATTTTGTTGATACCGGCGTTTGCGCTGTCTCAAAACTTTTGGGAACGGACAGAGCCGTACAGTTACGGCCTGAACCAGATCGTCTTCGGCGGCGGGGACACCGTCTACGGTTCGCTCAATTCCGGATTTACCCGGTCGACCAACGGGGGGACGACATGGACGACACCTTTGGTGGTGAATTTTGTGCGGGAATTCGCCGTGGCGCCGAACGGATATATTTTTGTCGCACAAAATCAAAACGCGCTTTCCCGCTCCACCAACCGGGGGAACAGTTTTACGCAAAGTTCTACCGGCATCACCGATGCCTCCTGTTCCTCCGTGATGACAACGGCCGCAGGAACCGTCATCACTTCCACACGATCGGGAATCTTCCGGTCCACGGATCATGGAGCGAACTGGACAAAGGTCGCTGCTGCCGCACAACTGGGAGAAGATACCAATGTGGTGGCGCTGCGACGGCACAATAATATTCTCTATGCCGTTTCCACCATGCCCACGAACAATCCGGAATGGTCGGTGGCGTACCGATCCACGGACGATGGAGTGACGTGGACAAAAGGGACGAACAAACTGAACGGCGTGACGCTCTACAATTTGGTCATCCGGCCGAACGGCCATCTTTTTGCCCGCAGCAATCGCGGTGTCTATCACTCCACCGATCAGGGAAATTCCTGGTCGGCGTTTGCATTTACCGATGTCTACGTCGACGATGTTTCGTTCGATTCTACCGGCAATGTCTATTCCCTGATCGATCAATCGGACTCGAGTTATCTACTGTACCGGTCAACGAACAACGGATCCACCTGGCAGCCGATTGCGGTGCCGTATACCGATTTTTCGCGCATCACGTTCGGGAAGAACGGGACGATCTTCCTCAGCCAGGACCAAACATACCGGTCCACGGACAACGGAGCGACCTGGAAAGCGCTGCCGGTGCTATTTCCGAACACCACCATATTCACGGAAAGCCCGAAAAAAGAATTGTTCGTCACGGCCGGCGGATCTGCCTATCAAATCTTATATCGCTCATCCGATTTCGGGGTCACCTGGAAACCGATGGTGACCGGCGTGACCGGCGTTCCGGCGGTCGGATTTTATGCCGATACGATCCTCGTGGCGGACAATTTTTATAACGCAAAGATCTTCCGATCCACCGACAACGGCGTTTCATTCAAACAGATTACCGGAACATCCGTGATCACGGGAAATATCAACGCGATCATCGGAACGAGCTACCAATCAATCATCGCCGGCACCTCATCGGGAATATTCCGCAGCGTAAATCACGGAAAAGTGTGGACAAAGGTCTCCAACACACCCGCCACCTTCCTGAAACAGCTGTCGAACGGAACGATGTATGCATATCGCGTTTTTTTCGGTTCTCCCGTCATGCGGTCCACCGACAGCGGCAGCACTTGGGTAGAACTGAAAACAGGGATGGGAAATACGATCGTCCACAGCCTCGCGTTCGGGCCGAACGGCGATATTTTTTCGGGGACGGATGCCGGATTGTTCCGATCCACGGATCAAGGGAACAATTGGGTACGAATTGACACACAAAGCACCGGAAAACCGAACGGTATTTACGTGACCGTGAATGCGGACGGAAAGCTCCATTTCGGCGGGGCAAAAAGCGGAACAAATTCCACCGTTTATCAATCAACGAACAACGGAGCGACTTGGACATCCCTTGCCAATAACAACATTTCATCGATCGATAATCAAGCGTCGATCCGCTCGTTGTTTACCGCGTCGAACGGTTATCTTTTTGCCGGAACGTCGTCCGGACTATTCCGCAGTCTTGCGAAAACCACCTCCGTGGATCGTGTCGCTGCGCCGGGGCCCGAATCATTCGCACTGCGGCATAATTATCCCAATCCTTTCAATCCTGTCACGGTGATCCCATTTTCAATAGAATCGCAGGGGAAAGTTCGATTGACGGTATTCGATGTGACGGGAAAAGAAGTCGCCGTGCTTGTTAATGAAGAACTTACGGCCGGTACTTACCAAACAACATTTGATGCGCGTTTTCTTTCCAGCGGCGTTTATTTTTATCGATTGACCGCCGGCCGGGTGTCGCAAACAAAAAGAATGGTCTTGATGAAATAAATCCAGGCGGCCCTCTTCTTTCGGTGGGGAAAGAAGAGGGTCAATTCCGAAAATATTTTTTGGAGCCGTCCGTCTGTTTCCATCTGGGGAGGTGGGAAAGAGAAGGCGGTTTCAATTCGAAGCGGGATGGTGAAGGCACATCCCGCTTTTTATTGTACGGGAAAAAATTGGGAAAATTCCTCCTTGCACACTATAGTGAACTTACCTATATTTTCCCTCCGAATTCACAACGTCCGACATTGATTCATGCCCAAAGTCTACTGCACGTCATTCGATTCGAAAATCGGGACCATCTACATCGCGTCGACGGACAAAGGGGTGTGCAAAATTTGCATTCCGAAAGAGACGAAGAAGGATTTTTTTTCCTGGCTGCGGGAAAATTTTGATGACGACGATGTGGTGGACAACAAAAGCCGCAACAAAGAGGTGATCGAGCAGTTGACGCGGTATTTCAACGGTAAGCTGGCGAAATTTTCCACGCCGATCGACCTGATGGGAACCACGTTTCAACTCCGCGTGTGGAAGGAACTCCGCAACATTCCGTACGGTACCACGATTTCCTACAAACAACTCGCCCGTCGTGCCGGTGTTCCCCGCGGATTCCAAGCGGTCGGCCTGGCCAACAGCTGCAATCCCATTCCGATCATCGTGCCGTGTCACCGCGTGATCGGCTCCGACGGTTCGCTGACCGGATATGCGGCGGGAATCAAAACGAAAGAATTTCTCCTGCGCGCCGAAGGGGCCATCCTGCTGTAACGGTGTTGCATTTCGCTCCCTCCGCATCGTGATCTTGTGTTTCGCTCAATTAATCCGTACGTACCGTAGAACGTAGAGGTGAGTTATGGCAAAAATACTTGTTGTGGACGACGATCATTCCATTCGGAACATGATCCTTGCCGTGCTCGCGTCCAAAGGACATGAAACAT
>CAZRWF010000001.1:63619-86593 GCA_964603685.1 uncultured Chitinophagaceae bacterium | reverse complement strand
ATTGATCATCAGCGACGTGATGATGGCGAACATGAACGGATTTATGCTGCGGGAGATCCTGCAAGAAGAGCGGCTCACGTCGCGCATTCCGGTGATTCTGATGACCGGGATGGCGAAAGAATCCGGAGCGTGGGAATCCGATCCTTCCGTTCAATACCTGCTCAAACCGTTCAAGATTGCGGAGCTGATGTCGCTGGTGGAAAAAAATCTCGCGACACGTGCCGAAGGATGAATCGCGGCTTCTGCCGGACGCACGCTCTCGTTTGATTCGCCTCGTTTTATTCCGTATTTTCCACGGTCATCATCGTATCATCCTGATCCGTTGATTCACCGATCTTTGAATCCTCTTTATTCGATGTCATTATTATCCCAACTGAATCCCGTCCAACGGGATGCGGCGTCGGTCGTGTCCGGACCGGTGATGATCGTTGCCGGCGCCGGCAGCGGCAAAACCCGCGTGCTCACCTATCGTATCGCCCATTTGCTGGAATCCGGAATTCCTCCGTATGAAATCCTCGCGTTGACCTTCACGAATAAGGCGGCGAAGGAGATGAAGGAGAGGATCGAACGGCTCATCGGTCATCAGGCGTATCAGGTGTGGGCGGGAACATTCCATTCCGTCTTCGCCCGGATTTTGCGGCAGGAATGCGAACCGCTCGGTTATACCCGCTCGTTCACCATTTATGATACCGATGATTCTCTCGGCGTGATCAAAAATATCATGAACGGAATGAACGTGTCGCAGCAGCAGTTCAATCCCCGCGCCGTTCTTTCGCGCATCAGCGGCGCCAAAAACCAGATGATCACGCCGGCGCAATACGAGTCCCTCGCCAAAGAATTTTTCGAATCGAAAGTGGCCGAGATTTATCCCGCCTATGTGGCCAAACTGAAAAAGAGCAATGCGATGGATTTCGACGACCTGCTCCTGAAGCCGATCGAACTCTTTTCGTCGCACGAACGGGTGTTGGAAAAATATCAGTATCGCTTTAAGTATCTTTTGGTGGACGAATATCAGGACACGAACCGCGCGCAATACACGCTGATCAACATGATCGCGCAAAAGATGAAAAACATCTGCGTGGTCGGCGACGATGCCCAGAGTATTTATGCGTTCCGCGGTGCGGACATCAAAAACATCCTCGACTTCGAACGGGATTATCCCGAGGCAAAAGTGTTCCGGCTGGAACAAAATTACCGGTCGACGAAAACGATCCTTGCCGCCGCCGATGCGGTGATTAAAAACAACCGGAACCAGATTCCCAAAACACTGTGGACCGACAATCCGAAAGGGGAGAAGGTCTCCGTTATCGAAGCGGACGACGACAAAACGGAAGGGATGCAGATCGTCCATCGCATTCAAACGCACATCACGCGCGAAAAACAAGAGTTTAAACATTTTGCCGTTCTCTATCGGACGAACGCCCAGTCGCGCTCCATTGAAGATGCGCTGAGGCGTTCCGGCATTCCGTACGTCATCATCGGCGGTGTGGCGTTTTATCAACGGAAGGAGATCAAAGACGTTCTCGCGTATCTTCGCTTGATCGTTAATCCGAAGGACGAAGAAAGTCTGCTGCGGGTGATCAACTATCCGGCGCGGGGAATCGGCGAGACGACGATCGAAAAGCTGATCGAACACTCGACAAAAAACAATCTTTCCCTGTTCGACATCGTACAGCATCCCGGGCCGGTGTTGGCGCTGGCGGATCGGGCGAAAAACTCCGTGTCGGCGTTCGGCATGTTGGTGAAAAAATATGCGGAGTTGCGCACACAGATGTCCGCCAGCGAAATCGCGCGCGCGTTGGTGGACGAACTGGGCATCCTGCGGTTGTACAAGGATGAACAAACACCCGAATCGCTCGGACGGTGGGAGAACATTCAGGAACTCCTCTCGGCCATCACGGAATTCGTCGACCAGAACAAAGAAAAAGGAACGCTCGAAAATTTCCTCGAAGAGGTTGCTCTGGTTGCCGCCGTCGATTCGCTCGTGGACGAAAAAAATGCCGTCACGTTGATGACGCTGCACGCCGCCAAAGGCCTCGAGTTTCCCGTCGTGTTCATAGCCGGAATGGAGGAAGGTTTGTTTCCCCTGTATCAAGTGACGCCGGATCCATCCGAACTGGAAGAAGAACGTCGGCTCTGTTATGTCGGCATCACGCGGGCCATGAAAAAATTATACATCACCTATGCCCGCATCCGGTACCGGTTCGGCGATGTGACATATCCGGTGGTGTCGCGGTTTTTGTCCGAGATCGACGAATCGCTGCTGGAACGGGAAACCACCCGGCGTCCTGCCGCGGCGGCGGCCGTGGTGTCATCGCTCGGACAGGCGCGCGAACGATATCATCAGTCCCTTCATCATCCACGGCCGAAGCAGGAGAGTGCTTTCACCGCGGACAAAGAGGTGGATTACGAGAACGAATCGCAGGAGGAACTCCGGTTGAAAGTCGGTGCGACCGTGGAGCATGAAGTGTTCGGTAAAGGGAAAGTGACGAACGTGAGCGGACGGGGGGATTCGGCGAAAGCGATCGTTCATTTTCACAGTGTCGGACCGAAAAATCTCATGGTGAAATTTGCCCGTTTGCGGGTGTTGGGATGACGCTCCTTCGGCGAAACGGCGAAACGGGACGAGCCGTCGTCGCGACGATCGGCGTGGTGTTGTTCACTGTTGTGGCGGCACGGTGGTCATCCCTCACGTTCTTTTCCGATCTGTTTGATCTGCGCCAATCGTATTTTTTCGCCCATTTTGAACATCATTTCTGGCAGTACCTCTATTCTTTTCTCGCAGTCGTGATGCTCTCCCGCGGTCATTTATGGAGTTACGGGATCAACTCCCAACATTTGGACCGGTCCATGAAATGGCTGGCCGGATTATATCTGACCGTCATTATCCTCACCTTCGCCTTTCCGGAATATGCCGCTGTGGAAACCGCCCGGCGGCCGAACGAAAATTCAGAAATCATTTTTGCGTTCCTCGTGTATTGGATGTCCTCGCCGGTGGCGAATCAGATCCTCTTTTTCAGTTTCGGTCAAACGGTGCTGATGAAACAATGGAACGGTTCCCCGGCCGTGTTCGGGCTTCCTCTTCCGGTGTTGCTGTCGGCGTTGCTGTTCACCGCGGCTTCGAACACCTCGCAATTCGACGGAGGTTTTATCGCGCTACCGGCCACCTTTTTTCTGGGATTGTTTTGCGGCGTCGTCTATTGGAAAACCAACAGTCTCATCACCCCGATGCTCGGTCACGCATTCTTTTTCGGCTTTCCGTTGTTCATCGACACACTGCGCACGGTGCCCGCTCCATGAATGTTCGTTTCCTCACACTCCTGCTGTTGTTCTCCGGTTCGTTCCTTTTCGGGCAGACGGATGCCGACATCCCTCTGGCAACGGTGGGAGGGATCACCATTACCAAAAAAGAATTCCTTTCCCGGTACGAGTTGACGCCGGGGATCAACCGCCGACCCGGCAATACGGAAGCAAACAAAGCGGAATTCCTTCTCTCGCTGATTGCGGAAAAACTGATCGTCTCCCGCTCCCGTGCCGAAGGTTGGGAGAATGACACGGTGTTGACGAACGCCGTCCGGGAGATCGAACGGCTTCTGGCGCGCGACGAATTGTATCGGCGGGAAATTCAACAAAAAGTAAAACTCTCGGAGAAGGAAATCGCCGAAGGGATCCGACGATCGCTGAACGATCGAAAAGTATATTTTTTATTTGCCCAGACAAAGCGGTCGGCAGATTCCTTATATCGATTGATCCGCGGCGGACGGCCGCTGGAACACTTTCAGATTGCCGATTCACTCAATGCCGTGTTGGACGGGCCCGATTCCGCCATAGCCCGCTTCGGCGATGTGGATGAACGGATGGAGCAGGCGGTGTATGGGCTGGAGTTGAATGAAACCGCTCCGCCGATTCTGCTCGATGACGGTTGGTACATCGTCAAATTGATGGGAAAAACGGTGACCGTTCTGGCAGGGGAGAAAGAACGCCGCGCACAGCGGGAAAAAGTAGAATTGATCCTCCGAAAGCGGAAGGAGCAGCACCGCATGACGGAGTTTATGAACGCCGAACTGCGGTCGATCCGGACCGACGTGAATCCGAAAGTTCTCCGCAGCACAATTTTCCATCTCTGGGAAGTGACGAAACACAAACATCCCGTCCGGAATGATTCGACACTGTTTTTGATCGAACGGAGCGTTGCGGACAGTATTCATCGGCGGATGGGAGATTCCGCCTCTCTGCCGCTGGTCACGTTTCCGCACACGGTCTGGACGGCGGGGATGACGATCATGAAACTGGCGGATTCTCATCTCGCAATTCCGGCACCGACGCTGCAGCGCATTCGTCAGGATGTAGAGCGGCGGCTCCGCGATGTGATCGATCAGGAATATTTGGTGCAATCAGCGTACCGCAGGGAGTTGCACCAATCCGCGGCAGTGCGGGAAGATGTGAAAGTATGGCGGGATGTGTATTCCGCATCGCTCGTCCGGAAACGGATCAGCGACACGGTGACAGTCTCCGCCGAAGAAGTGAAAGAACTGCAGCGGTTATTTTCGTCCGACACGTCAATCGCTCGCAATGATTCCATCGCAACGCTCAAACTCCGGGAGATGAAAACGAGCGATGCGTTGGACCGGTATGTCGGTACGATCGCCAATTCCACGGAGATTACGTTTTTTGAACAGAATTTCACTTCCGTAAAAGTGAGCAACACTCCATCGCTGGTCTACCGGTATCTAGGATTTGGAGGACGAATGTTTGCCGCACCGTTCGTCGCACCGCAGATCGGGTGGATCAACTATTGGAACAACAAGAACATTCAACTCCCCTGAGAGGAGCACCGATGAACAGATTCATGGAAACATTTCACCGGATCGATTCGGCTATCACGCAATGGATGACGCGGAACGGCATCACCCTGTTGCGCATCAGTCTCGGAGCGGTCTTTTTTTGGTTCGGGATATTGAAATTTTTCCCGGGAGCCAGCCCGGCACAAGATCTTGCTGTCCGGACGATGGATATTTTGACGATGGGGTTGATTCCATCCGAAACGGCGATTCTGTTGCTGGCCGGCTGGGAATGTTTGATCGGGGCTGGATTGATCATCGGAGTGTTGTTGCGGACAACATTGCTGTTGTTATTCGTTCAAATGCTCGGTACGATCACCCCGGTGATTTTCTTCCCGAACGAAACATTCACATTGTTGCCGTTCGCACCCACCATGGAGGGACAATACATCATAAAAAATCTTGTGCTGATCAGCGCGGGAATTGTGATCGGTTCGACAGTACGGAGCAGAACAAAATCAGATATACCTCAACAACAGTAAAGCGGAAAAAATTAACCGGTGAAAATCGTCTTCGCAAACTCATCTTCCATTACGTTTTTTCGACCTCGAATGAGCAAAATCCAGCATCCAACATCAAGCATCTAGCATCTAGAATCTTGCATCTTGAATCCTGCATCCTGCATCCTGCATCAATCATCCAGCATCGAGTATCTAGCATCCTGCATCCACCACCCTGCCCCTAAATCCTCCACCACCCATCACTCGCCGTCTCAAACCACTTTCGGAGCGGCCAACACCTTTTGATAATACGCTTCGTATTGATCGACGATTTTATTCAAGGCGAATGTTTCTACCGCACGTTTTCGTCCTTCGGCGGCGAATAAAAGTCTCTTATTTTCGTTGGTGAGCAGTTCAATGGCGTATTTTGCCATCCGTTCCACGTCGCCGATCTCCGCGATATATCCGGTTTGATTGTGCAGAACGAGTTCCGGAAGTCCGCCGACACTCGAAGAGATCACCGGCACTTCGCACGACATCGCTTCCAATGCCGACAAGCCGAAGCTTTCCTGCTGGCTCGGAATGAAAAACAGGTCGGCAGCGGAGAGGATCTCGATCAAGTCCGATTGTTTTCCCATAAAAAAAACTTTGTCATGGATCCCAAGTTCCCGGGCGAGCATTTCGGAACCGGTTCGTTCGGGACCGTCGCCCACCAGGACGAGAACGGAAGGGACTTTTTTCTGTACGAGATCAAACGTTTTGATGACATCCTGCACCCGTTTGACTGCCCGGAAATTGGAGGTGTGGACGATGATCCGTTCCTTATTCGGTGCGAACCGTTTGGTGAGACACGATTCCGGTTTTCGTTTATATTCGTCCGCATCAATGAAGTTTGTGATGACCTGAATTTCTTTTTCAATGTTGTAGTTCACCTGCGTTTTTTCCCTCAGGTGGCGAGACACGGCGGTGACCCCGTCGCTTTTTTCGATGCTCAGCTTCACCACCGGCAGGAAACTCGGTTCCAATCCGACGAGCGTAATGTCCGTGCCGTGGAGCGTGGTGATCACGCGGAAATCGGGATTCGGAATGACATTTTTCGCGATGAAAGCACTGGTCGCATGGGGAACGGCATAATGAACATGCAGAAGATCCAGCTTCTCGAAATTCGCTACTTCGATCATTTTACTCGCCAGGGCGGGGGTATACAACGGAAATTCAAACAGGGGGTAGGTGGAGATCTCCACTTCGTGATAAAAAATATTGTTCACGAATCCGTTCAGACGCATCGGCATGGCATAACTGATGAAATGGATCTGATGTCCCCGTTTTGCGAGCGCCTTCCCCAATTCCGTCGCCACAACACCGCTGCCGCCGTACGTGGGATAACACGTAATGCCGATATTCATTCGAATTCCTTTAGTTTTTGTACCAATAACTTACCATTAAATAGAACGAAAAAGCAACATTATTATTGTCAACATATTGCTTGAATCGATAAAAAGGATTACTTTTTCAGAGCCCCCCATTAAATCGAAAGGATGTATCATGAAAAAAGGTTCCATGATCCTGATCGTTCTGCTCTGTTGTTCATTCGCTTTGGCACAACGTACGCCCACACGACCCGCCACGCCGAAAACGACGGAACCACAAACCGACAATTCGCGGGGGAAATTGACCGGTATGATCTTTAATGACATCATGTACATCGTCCAAGAACCGACGATTGCCGATCCGGCCGTCAGCACATCGGGACGTTTTGCGTCGAGCTTCCGCCGTGCCACGCTCGGATTTGATTATCAGTATGCGAAGGGAATTTCTGCCCGCATTGTTTATGACGGCAGCAGCAATTCCATGAAACAAGCGTTTGTGAACATGACCAATCTTTTTTCGAATATTGATCTCCGGATCGGTTTGAACCAAACATTGTCTTCGGAAACGGTTGAAAAAATCTGGGCCTATCGCTCCATGGATGCCACCGTTCTCGATCGTAAGGGGATGACGCAAGAATTCGATATGGGATTTACACTGACCGGACGGTCCGACGCGCAGGGGAGCATGTACGGCCGTTTTGCCATGTATAACGGTACGGGAACGGGTGCGGAAAACAATGAATCAAAAAAATTCGCATTTTCCGCCGGATATTGGCTGAATAAGTCGTCGGTTGCGGAATTGTACGTTGATTATGAAGAGATCGCAACCTCCTCAACGGCGTTGACTGCCAAAGCGTTTTACGGGATGGGTGCTGCCTCGTACGCGTTCGGAGTGGAAGCATTTCTCCGGATGAATTCGGTCGGTACGGTCGATGTCACTCCGGCCGGCGCATCGCTGTATTCATGGTTTGAAGTGATGCCGTCCACCCGCGGAATTGTCCGTTTGGATGTGGTGGATGATGACTTGAACGTTTCGGCAACCGGGTATCGCGAATTGTATGTAAATGTCGGGTTGGATTATTTCGCGATCCCCGAAGTACACTTGATCCCGAACGTCGCGTATGTCAAAAATCTGAAAAAGGGGACCGGGCCCGAAATCGTCGATTACATCAGTGCCCGCCTGACGACAGCGGTCTATTTTCGGTAATCCGGGCATGGAGGAGCGTTACCGCTCCGTCGGTGCTGCCTCATCGCTCGTTATGAAAGTCGACGGATCGAAATTTATCGGCGACGTCATTCCGGTGACAAGGGAAGAAGAGGCACAACGGACGCTCGAAACAATCCGAAAAAAATATTTCGACGCCACCCATCACTGTTTCGCCTTCGTTCTGGGGGACGAAGGGAAAATCGTTCGATATTCCGATGACGGCGAACCAAGCGGGACTGCCGGCGTAAAAATTCACCAGGCGATCACCTCCCATCAGCTTTCCGACCTGATTGTGGTCGTGACCCGGTATTTCGGCGGAACAAAACTCGGAATCGGCGGTTTGGGGCGGGCGTATTTTGAATGTGCCGATTCGCTGCTGGCGGCCTCAACTCCGATCACCAAAGCGGTCGTTCGCACTGTGACCGTCACGTTCCCTTTTTCCGACATCAATCCCGTGATGAATCTTATTCACACTCACCACCTCCGCATTCACTCCACGCGCTACACCGACACCGAAACGGTCCTGACACTGCAGTTGCTCCCGTCACTCGTTCCATCGATCGCCGAACAATTGGTAAATAACACACGCGGCGCCGCACGGATCGAGATCGGAGAATTGAGCACGGTGGTGTGGTGATGATCGACGTCGTGATTCTGCTGACGGTCGGAATTATCGTCGGATTTTTCGGAACGGTGGTCGGCGTGGGAGGCGGTTTTATTGTTGTTCCGTTTTTAACGCTCGTCTACAACGTCTCGCCGCAGGATGCGGTGGGAACTTCCATGTGCATCGTGGCATTAAACGCGATTTCGGGTGCATATTCCTACGCACGACAACGGAGGATCGATTACCGGACCGGTGTCATCTTTTCGTTGTCAATGGCTCCCGGTGCGTTCCTCGGCGCCTATCTTCTGCAAATGATATCGAAGATGGCGTTCGATATCGGATTTGCGCTGTTCCTGCTCGCCATCGCACTATACACAACAATCCAAGAAAACAACAAATCCAAACTTCCGGCCGCAGTCCGCCCGGCGGAATTTGTTCGACCGCAGTTCAACATGGCTTCCGGAATAGCGATCAGTTTTTTTGTCGGATTTTACGCAAGCATTGCCGGCGTCGGCGGAGGACTAATCCATGTGCCGGCAATGGTCTACCTGTTTCATTTCCATCCGTATTTCGCCATTCCGACGTCGATTTTTATTCTGGCGATCTCGTCGACCGTTGCCGTCGGCAGTCATGCCCTCGTGGGGAGTGTGTTGTGGGGATTTGTTCCGGCCCTGGGGTGCGGTGCAATCATCGGCGCTCAGGCGGGGGGGAAACTTTCGGGGAAATTTAATCACACGATTCTTCTGCGTGTATTAGTCGTTGTGATTGTGATCGCCGCGGCGCGATTGATCTCCCGATACGTGTAAGGATGAACAGGGGGCAAGGCCCCCGTGCACTTCCTATTTTTTTTTGCCGCTGCGAACGATCTCTTTCGTTTCCAGGGCGATCATCAATTCTTCGTTCGTCGGTATGACGAACACCGTCGCGGGGGATTTTGCCGGACTGATCGCTTTTTCCTTCTCCTTTGAGTTGTTCGCCGATTTGTCCACTTCGATGCCGAGGTATTCCAAATTTTCGCAAATTGCCTTCCGGACATCCGGAGCATTTTCACCGATACCGCCGGTGAAGACCAACGCATCCAGCCCACCGAGCGCCGCGACATACGATCCGACATACTTTTTCACCCGGTAACAAAAGATGTCGAACGCCAGTTTTGCTTTTTTATTCCCTTCGTTCATTTCCGTGATGATCTCCCGCATATCGCTGCTGACGCCGGAGATTCCCTGTAAACCGCTGTGTTTGTTCAGCAGTGTGTTCGCTTCGGAATAGTTTAATCCTTCTTTTGCCATCACATAGAGGATCACGGAGGTATCGATATCGCCGGAACGCGTTCCCATCAACAACCCTTCCAGCGGCGTAAAACCCATCGAGGTATCGATTGAAATCCCTTTGTCGATGGCGGCGATGCTGCAGCCGTTGCCGAGATGACAGGTAATCAGTTTCAGTTTTTTCAGATCTTTTTTCAGCAGCTCGCCGGCACGCTGCGCCACGTACGAGTGGCTGGTGCCGTGGAATCCGTATCGTCGGATTTTGTATTGTGAATACAACGAGTACGGGATTCCGTAGATATAGGCATGCGGCGGCATTTCATGGTGAAAGGCCGTGTCGAACACCGCCGCTTGCGGAATGTTCGGCAAATGCGCCTGGCAGGCATTGATCCCGCGCAGATTGTGCGGATTGTGCAGCGGTGCGATCTCAAAATTGTCGCGGATGCCCTTAATCACCGACTCATCGATCAACACCGTGCCGGTAAATGTTTCCCCGCCGTGCACCACCCGGTGACCGACGGCGTGGATTTCATCCTTCGTGGAGATGACGCCGTGATTTTTGCTCAGGAGCACCGCAAGAATATATTCAATGGCGGTGGTGTGGTCGAGGATATCTCCGCTGATTTTAATCTCGTCGCCGTCCGCCCGCGTGTTGGTCAACACCGCTCCGCTCATGCCCACACGGTCCACGCTTCCTTTCGCGAGGTACGTTTTTTTATCGACATCGATCAGCTGATATTTGACGGAAGAGCTGCCGCAGTTTAAGACAAGAATATTCATAATAGATTAATTCCGCAGACTGCCGGAGGCGCCGACCGGCGACCCCTTCGACCGGTCCGGTTATATTTTTTTTCCGTGATCGTCGTACGTAAAAAATCCTTCGCCGACTTTTTTCCCTAATTTCCCTTTACGCACCATTTGCCGCAACAGCGGGCACGGACGGTATTTTGCTTCGCCGAGTTCATGAAAGAGCGAATCCATCCACGCCAACACCTCATCCAACCCCATCATGTCCGCCAATTCGAGCGGTCCGTACCGAAATTCATATCCGAGGCGCATGGCGGTGTCGATACTTTCCGCAGAGGCGACTCCTTCCATGAGAATGTACATCGCTTCATTGAGGAGGGGAATGATGATCCGCGTCGTCACGAATCCGGGATATTCGAACACTTCAATCGGTGTTTTGCCGAGCCGTTGCGCCAACGATTGGATCGTCTGAAAGGTCTCGTCTGACGTTTTCATTCCCCGTACCAATTCCACCAGCGGCACCTTCGGTACCGGATTTAAAAAGTGCATTCCGATCACCTTTTCCGCCCGTTTGGTGGAGGCGGCGAGTTTGGAAAGGTTTAGCGTTGAGGTGTTGGAAACAAGCACGGTGGCGGGGGAGCAGAGCGTGTCCAACTCGTGGAACAGTTTCCGCTTTAATTCGAAGTTTTCATCAACGGCTTCGATCACGATCGGTATCTGGGCGATCGCGGAAAGTTCGGTGGTTCCTTTAATGCGCGAGAGGATGGCTCGTTTTTCACTTTTGGTCATGGTCCAACGGTGGATCTCGTGTTCCAACGATTCATCCATCGCTTTCAACTGGTGATGGAGCCTCTTTTCGGATTTTTCCACGGCGATTACTTCGATCCCTGCCGTGGCGATCGATTGGGCGATACCCTGACCCATCACTCCCAACCCGATCACCCCGATGGAATGAAAGCCATCGGAGTCCTTTTTGGTCAACTGAATATCCCCTAAAATTTCACTGAATTGATGTGCGGTCATGTCAATAATCAAAATGTTCCGTTCTTTTTTCCGTTGAATTGTTCACTCACCGAAGAATATCGCAATTTCTGCGCCAAGTTTCTAAAGATATTTTTCCGGCGTCCGTTTGGAATTTTAGACTAAAAAGAGGTATATTTGTCCAGAGAGAAGAATTCCAGGGTCGCTGCGAAACAAATTCCTTCGCAGGATTGTTAAAGATCATAGGTTCTTCTATTTTTTTGGAAAGAAATAGGACCCCCTTAGTCGTATTTGAATAATGCTCAAGTTATCTAAAAAAGTGGAATACGGTCTGATCGCCATTCGGCACATTGCCTCGGTGAATAATCAGATTTCGACGGTGAAAGAGATCTCCGAGAAGTATTCCATTCCTTCGGATGTGCTGGCGAAGGTGATGCAGAAGTTGACGAGGGGAAAATTGATTTTATCGCATCAAGGGGCGATGGGGGGATACTCGCTCGCCCGGCGTGCAGAGGACATTTCGGTGATGAACGTGATCTCCGTGATCGAAGGAAGCACCGTTGGCATCGCGCAATGTTTTGCCGAAGCACCGGAAAATTGTTCCATCTACCGGAATTGCACCATCAAAAATCCGCTCGGAAAGATCCAGCATAATCTGGAGCACGTTTTTAACTCGATGAAAGTATCGGAGATCGTTTGATGGAACGCCGGAACATCTATATGGATCATATGGCGACAACGCCGGTCGATCCCCGCGTTCTCGATCAGATGCTGCCGTTCTTTACGGAACATTACGGCAATGCGGCGAGCCTGCAGCACCGGTACGGCTGGGTGGCAAAAGAGGCGGTGGAACGGTCGCGGCAGAAGATTGCGGACTTCATCGGCGGTTCCGCCAATGATGTGATCTTCACCGGCGGTGCGACGGAATCGAACAATCTGGCGGTGAAAGGGGTGGCGGAGGCGTATCGTTCAAAAGGGAATCACATCGTTACGACACAGATCGAACACAAATGTGTGTTGGAATCCTGCCGCCATCTGGAAAAACAGGGTTGGAACGTCACCTATCTTCCCGTTGATGACAAGGGGAGAGTTCGCGTCCAACAGGTCGCCGATGCGTTGACGGAACAAACCGTCTTGGTCTCGGTCATGGCGGCGAACAATGAGATTGGTACCGTTCAACCGATCGCCGACATCGGGAAATTATGTGCTGACCGGAATATCCTTTTCCACACAGATGCGACGCAAGGTGTGGGACGATTGCCGATTAATGTGGAAACGATGAATATCCATCTGCTCTCTTTTTCCGGACACAAACTGTACGGACCGAAAGGGGTCGGCGTGCTGTACCGGCGAGGAAGGAATCCTCGTGTCGGGATCGACGCGCAAATGGACGGAGCCGGCCACGAGCAGGGACTCCGTTCCGGAACGCTGAATGTTCCCGCCATCGTCGGATTGGGGAAAGCGGTGCAGCTGTTGAATGAAGAACAGGATGCGGAGAACGGACGATTGTCCGCATTGCGGAATCGGCTTCAGGAGAAATTGTCGTCCATCGAGTCCGTAACAGTGAACGGAGATTTGGAATATCGTCTTCCGCATCTGTTGAGTATCACCTTCCACGGCGTGAATGCCGATCGATTGATGAATGAGTTGAACGGCGTTGCCGTGTCCGCCGGGTCCGCCTGCACTTCGGAAGAGACCGGCGCTATCGAATATTCCCATGTGCTTCGGGCGATCGGTGCGGATGCCGACGCCGGACGGCAAACGATCCGTTTCGGGCTCGGCCGATTTACGACAACGGAAGAGGTTGATGACGTGGCGCAACGGATTGCAGCGGCCGTTCCTGTGCTTCGCGAACGATATCACCTGGTTGCCGTATGAACATCAAATTCAAAAAATCGCAATACATTATCGGCAACCAAGTGGAGTTCCTCAATTTTATGAGGACGCGGGCGCAATTGATCCACCTTTCCAACGTTTTTTTCCGCGACCTGCATTTTGCGGTGATGGAGTTTCTCAAAAAAAAGAAGGTCACCGTCTCGCAAACGGAGGCCGAAACGGTCGCGCGCGAAGTGGCGTTACATTTTGAAAAACGGAACATCTTTAAAAAACTCAACATGCAGACCTGGATGTTGAACTACAGCGATTACGCATTGAAAAAAAGTATCTGACCAACACAACGGAGATTCGATATGAACGACGTACTCACGGCAACAACAACGGAAGACGATCTGATCCTTACCGAACGGGCGGCGCAGGAAGTGTTCGCAATCAAGGAAAAGAACAACATCCCGGCAACACATGCACTCCGGCTCGGCGTCAAAGGGGGCGGCTGTTCGGGGTTGTCCTACGTTCTGGCGTTTGACGATGCCGTCAAAGAGAAGGACATGATCCTGGAAAAACACGGCGTGAAAATCGTCGTTGACCAAAAAAGCATGTTCTATCTTTCCGGTACCACGCTCGATTTCAGCGACGGATTAAACGGCCGCGGATTTGTCTTTAATAATCCGCAAGCGGCCAAAACATGCGGCTGCGGCAGTTCCTTCGGAGTGTAATCACTGCGACCGACAAAACCGGGACAGACAACAACGTGTGTCCCGTGATCATCCACTGAGAACATTATGCCTGAAACGATTGAAGAGTTAGTCTCTAAAGAATACAAGTACGGATTTACGACCGATATTGCGACCGATACGATCCCGCCGGGATTAAATGAAGAGGTCGTACGGACGATCTCCGCGAAAAAGAACGAACCGGAATGGCTCACCGAATGGCGGTTAAAAGCATTCCGGCATTGGCTGACGATGGAAGAACCGCGCTGGCCCAACCTAAAGTATGCAAAGATCGATTATCAGTCCATCAGTTATTATTCCGCCCCTAAACAGGCCAAAAAGCTGAACAGTCTGGACGAGGTGGATCCGATCCTCCTCGAAACCTACGAAAAACTCGGCATCTCGTTGACGGAACAAAAACGCCTCAGCGGCGTGGCGGTTGATGCGGTGTTCGATTCCGTTTCCGTTGCGACCACATTCAAAGAGACGCTGAAGGAAAAAGGGATCATTTTCTGTTCGTTCTCCGAAGCGGTGCAGGAACATCCGGATCTCGTCAAAAAATATCTCGGTTCGGTGGTGCCGGCGTCGGACAATTATTTTGCGGCATTAAATTCGGCGGTCTTCAGCGACGGTTCCTTCTGTTACATACCGAAGGGTGTCCGCTGTCCGATGGAGTTGTCCACCTATTTCCGCATCAATGCTTCCAATACCGGACAGTTCGAACGGACGCTGATTGTGGCGGATGAAGGAGCCTACGTCAGTTATCTGGAGGGATGTACGGCGCCGATGCGCGACGAAAACCAGCTTCATGCGGCGGTGGTGGAATTGGTGGCGTTGGATAATGCCGAAGTCAAATATTCCACGGTGCAAAATTGGTATGCGGGGGACAAAGAGGGAAAAGGGGGAATTTATAATTTTGTTACCAAACGGGGAAAATGTGCCGGCGTGAATTCCAAAATCTCCTGGACGCAGGTCGAAACGGGATCGGCGATCACCTGGAAATATCCGTCGGTGATCCTCCTCGGAGACAATTCGATCGGAGAATTTTATTCCGTGGCGGTGGTGAACAACCGGCAGGATGCCGACACCGGCACAAAAATGCATCACATCGGGAAAAATACGCGAAGTACGATCGTGTCGAAAGGAATTTCGGCGGGGCGGGGAAACAACACGTACCGCGGACTGGTCTCCATCGGCAAAAATGCGGTGAATTCCCGCAACTACACGCAGTGCGATTCGATGCTGATCGGCAACAAATGCAGTGCGAACACCTTTCCGTACATCGAAGTAAAAAATTCATCGTCCAGCGTGGAACATGAAGCGTCCACCTCGAAGATCGGCGAGGACCAGATTTTTTATTGCAAACAGCGCGGCATCAACACCGAAAACGCCATCTCCATGATCATCAACGGATTCGCCAAAGAGGTCTTTAAGAACCTTCCGATGGAATTCGCCGTGGAAGCGCAGAAGCTTCTCGGGATTTCGCTGGAAGGCAGCGTCGGATAATCATTGAAATTGAAATAGAGCATCACACCTTTTGTCCATTGAATTACTTCAGAAAGAAAGAGCAATGATCGAGATAAAAAATTTGCACGCTTCCGTTAACGGAAAAGAGATTCTCAAAGGAATTAACCTCACGGTCCGCGCCGGAGAGGTGCACGCCATTATGGGACCGAACGGTTCCGGAAAAAGCACGCTGGCGCAAGTTTTGTCCGGCCACCCGGCCTATACCGTCACGCAAGGTAGTGTGACGTTCGAAGGGGCCGACCTGCTCGACATGGATCCGGAAGAGCGGGCGCATGCCGGCGTTTTCCTCGCTTTTCAATATCCGGTGGAGATTCCCGGCGTGAGCAACAGTTATTTTTTGAAAGCGGGATTGAACGAGATCCGCAAATCGCGCGGCGAGGAGGAATTGGATTCGATGCAGTTCCTGAAACTGCTGAAGGAAAAAATGAAAGTGGTGGAGATGGACGCCAGCTTCATCAATCGTCCGGTGAACGAAGGTTTTTCCGGCGGTGAGAAAAAACGGAACGAGATTCTTCAGATGGCGGTGCTTGAGCCGAAACTGTCGATTCTCGACGAGACCGATTCCGGACTCGATATCGATGCGTTAAAGATCGTCTCGTCCGGCGTGAACAAACTGCGATCGCCGAAAAACGCGACCATCGTCGTGACGCACTATCAACGGCTGTTGAACTATATCGTTCCGGATTACGTGCATGTACTGGTGAACGGCCGGATCGTCAAATCCGGCGGGAAAGAGCTGGCGCTGGAACTGGAAGCGAACGGTTATGATTTTATCAAAGAAGAACTTTTACAATCGGCGTGACGGGGGAAGAACGAATGTCGAATGAAATAAACCAATACGTCGAAGAATTTGCGTTGTTCCAACAGAACGGCGCCGCAAAAAGTCCTGCCTGGGTGAACGAGGTCCGGAAATCCGGGCTCTCCCGTTTTACGTCGCTCGGATTCCCGACGACGAAACAGGAGGATTGGAAATATACGAATGTCGCGCCGATCGTCCGGACGCCGTTTTCCTATTCCGCCGCCGCGGCGAACGTTGCGCCCGAAATGGTCGCATCGCTGTTGATACCGGAGACCGAACAACATCTGATCGTTTTCGTCAACGGACATTTTTCCTCTGCGCATTCGCGTCTGAACGATCTGCCGTCCGGCGTGACGGTAAAAAATCTGATCGGCGCCTATTCCACGCATGAAACGATCGTGCGGGAACATTTAACGAAGTACGCACCGTTCCAGAAAAATCCGTTTACGGCGTTGAATACCGCCTTCATCAATGATGGAGCGTTCGTGCATGTTGCCGCCGGCGTAACGGTCGAACGTCCCATCCACGTCCTGTTCCTATCCGCCGGACGTTCGGGAAAGCCGACCGTTTCCCACATCCGGAATTTGTATGTCGCGGAAGAAGGGGCGCGGGTGAACATCGCTCATTCCTTCGCCACCGACGGAACGAACAACGACCTGACCAATGCGGTCACGGAAGTAGCGGCCAAAGAGAACGCCGTGATGGAAGTGGTGAAAGTGCAGCGGGAAAGCGAATCGTCGTACCATGTGGAGCATCTTCACGCGCACCAGTATCGTGAAAGCAACATCCATGTCTTTTCCCTCGCGATCGGCGGCGCCATCGCCCGGAACGAGATGAGCGTGATTATCGACGGGGCATCGACCGAATGTAATTTGAACGGGCTGTACATCACCGCCGGAGAACAATTGATCGATCATCACACGTTTATGCACCACATCCATCCGAATTGTCCGAGCCACGAGCTGTTCAAGGGGATCCTCATGGATACTTCCCGTGCGGTGTTCAACGGAAAAGTGTATGTGGAACCGGAAGCGCAAAAAACCGATTCGAAACAGACGAACAGAAATCTGCTGTTGTCCGATACGGCGGTGATCGACACCAAACCGGAACTCGAAATTTTTGCGGACGACGTAAAATGTACACACGGCGCCGCCGTCGGCGGGATGAACGAATCACATTCCTTCTATCTTAAAACGCGCGGCATCACCGAAGAGAGCGCCCGCGGCATTTTGACCGTCGGTTTTGCAGCGGAAACAACCGAAAAAATCCGGCATGCCGGGCTCCGCCGGTTCGTCGACCGTATCGTCGTCGACCATCTCCGGAAAAAATTCGGCACCGGCAACCTGCCGGAAATCGTACACGCTTCATAATCCATACCGGAATTCGATCACTCATGGCCATCGTCGCAAAGGAACATATGCTGGATGTGCAGTCGCTGCGGAAGGATTTTCCTATCCTTTCGACCACCGTCCACGGAAAACCGCTGGTCTATCTCGACAATGCGGCGACGACACAGAAGCCGACCGCTGTCCTGGAAGTGCAAGAGCGATATTATCGCGAGCAAAATGCCAATATCCACCGCGGGGTGCACCGGTTGAGCGAACTTGCCACGTTCGAATATGAGAAGTCCCGCGGCAAGGTGAAAAACTTCATCAATGCGGCGGACAACAAAGAAATCATCTTCACCTCCGGTACCACGGCGAGCATCAATCTTGTTGCTTCCAGTTTCGGCAGAACGTTTTTACAGGCGGGTGACGAGGTGCTTATCTCGGCGATGGAGCATCATTCCAACATCGTTCCGTGGCAGTTGATGTGTGAAGAACGGGGTGCGGTGCTGCGCGTGATTCCGATGAACGATGCCGGCGAGTTGGACATGGATGCGTATGCCGCGCTCCTGAATCCGAAAACGAAAATTGTTTCGGTCGTCTACATTTCCAATTCTCTCGGAACGGTCAATCCCGTGGGACAGATTATCGAACGGGCCCATCACAACGGAAGCGTCGTGTTGATCGACGGTGCCCAAGCGGTGGCGCATGTGCCGGTGGACGTGCGGGCGTTAGATTGCGACTTTTTTGTCTTTTCCGGACACAAATTGTTCGGTCCGACCGGCATCGGCGTATTGTACGGCAAAGCGGCGCTGCTGGATCGGATGAAACCGTATCAGGGAGGCGGGGATATGATCCGTTCCGTTACGTTTGAGCGGACGACCTTTAACGATCTGCCGTATAAATTCGAAGCGGGAACCCCGAACATCGTCGGCGGGATCGGCCTCGGCGCCGCGATCGATTACGTGAATGCCATCGGCATCGCCGCCATTGCGTCGTATGAACACGAACTCCTCGCCCGGGGGACCGAACTGCTGAGCGGCATCGACGGATTGCGGTTGATCGGCACGGCGAAAGAAAAAGCAAGCATTCTTTCGTTCGTCCTCGATCACGCCCATCCGCACGACATCGGAACAATTTTGGACAGGGAAGGGATCGCCATTCGCACAGGACATCATTGTACGCAGCCGGTGATGCAACGATTCGGCATTCCGGCAACGGCGCGTGCATCCCTCTCGTTCTACAACACCACGGAAGAATTGGAGTCACTCGTCCGCGGAATTGCGGCGGTGAAAAAGATATTTGCATGAGTGAACTGAACGAACTGTACCAGCAGCTGATATTGGAGCACAACAAATCGCCGCGCAATTTCCGGAAGCCGGAACACTTTACGCACGATGCGGACGGCTATAATCCTCTCTGCGGCGACCATTACCATGTATGGATGACCCTCCGGGGGGACACTATCGCCGACATCGGTTTTCAGGGAAGCGGTTGTGCGATCTCGAAATCGTCCGCTTCGATGATGACATCGGCCGTCAAAGGAAAATCGGTCGCGGAAGCAAAAGAACTTTTTGCGTCGTTTCACGACGTGATCATGACAAAAATCGGCGATTCGATTCCCGACGAAAAGATTGAATCGTTGGGAAGCCTCGGTGCGCTTGCCGGTGTCCGTGAATTTCCCGCACGGATCAAATGCGCCAGTTTAGCATGGCATGCGTTGAACGCCGCATTGACCTCGCCCGGTAATGCGGTCTCGACAGAAACGGAAAAATCGTAACATATGGAAAACGCCCAACACACGTCCGAACAACAACCGCAGCAGATCAGTCCGCTGGAGAAAATGATCATCAAAGAACAGGTGACGGAACAGATCCGCACCGTGTTCGATCCGGAAATTCCGGTGAATATTTATGAATTGGGATTGGTCTACAATATCGAAGTGAATGACCGCGGGTTGGTCGACATCACCATGACGCTCACCTCTCCGGCCTGTCCTGCCGCGCAATCGATCCCGGTGGAAGTAAAACAGAAATCCGAAATGGTGAAAGGGGTCACGGAGGCAAACGTGAACATTGTCTGGGAACCGCGGTGGGACATGAGCATGATGACCGAAGAAGCACGGCTGACGCTTGGAATGTAACGTTCACGGAGAAAGTATGGATTCCACCAGAAGAACATTTTTGAAGAACTCAACGGCTGCTGTTCTCGGTTCCATCGCGGCCGTTTCGCCGTTGCCGGCGGAAATATTTTCACTCACTCAACTCAAGGAGAAACGACTTATGGCACATGAACTGTCCCCGTTACCGTACGCACTGGATGCCCTGGAACCGTACATCGACGCAAAGACGATGGAGATTCATCACGGAAAACATCACGCTGCGTACGTGACGAACCTGAACAACGCGCTGAAAGATGTTGCCGCGCTGCAAACCAAATCGGCAATCGAATTGATCTCCGATCTCAATGCCGTTCCGGAGGCGATCCGCGCCGCGGTGCGCAACAATGCCGGCGGACATGTGAATCACACGATGTTCTGGCAGCAATTGAAAAAAGATGTCGCCTTTCCGGCATCCAGCTCCTTCGGAACGGCATTGTCATCCGCATTCGGATCGTATGACGCTTTCAAAGAACAATTCAACAAAGCAGGACTCGGCCGGTTCGGTTCCGGCTGGGCATGGCTGATCGTTGACGGCGGAAAACTGGCGATCACCTCAACCGCGAACCAGGACAGCCCGATCATGGAAGGGAAAAAACCGATTCTCGGCGTGGACGTGTGGGAACATGCCTACTATTTGAAATATCAGAACAGACGCGCGGACTATCTCGGCGCCATCTGGAACGTCATCAACTGGGACGATGTGGTCGCCCGGTATGAACAGGCGATGAAATAATTGTATCGACGGGACTTCCGGAGCAGAATTGCTGCGGAAGTCCTTTTTTTATGTCCGCTCACGAGCCGCATACCGAGATCCTCCCGCTTTTCCCGCTGAATGTGGTTCTATTTCCCCAGTCGCAGCTTCATCTTCACATTTTTGAGGAGCGCTACAAACAGCTGATCGCCGAATCGATCACCTACGATGCGGTGTTCGGGATCAATCTCGTTCATGATCAGGAGGTCCGCACGGTCGGTTGTACGGCAACCGTTAAGCGTGTGGAAAAACGGTACGACGACGGGAAGATGGACATCGTGGTGGAAGGAGGGCGGCGGTATCAGCTCCATAATTTTGTCCAGGCACCGCATCCGTATTTTACGGGACGGGTCTCGTGGATCGAAGATATTGCGGAAACGGTGGACGAAGAACTGCGCCTTCGCGCGGTGGATTTGCACAATCAATTCATCGGAACGGTGTTTACCGGCATCGTGCAAAAAGTGGCGCCGGACGATATCCGCCGGTCCCGGGCATTTTATTTGGTGCAAAAATCGGGTATGGAACTGTTGCAGCGGCAGCTGTTCTTAGGGATGAATTCGGAGAATCAGCGGCTGCAATTTCTTGTCCGCCATTTCGAATCATTGCTCCCGATGCTTTTGTCGAAAAAAACGGTGGAGGAGCTCGCGAAGAACGACGGGTACATCCAGGAATGAAACGGAATCACCGGTCCGGGGAAAAACATGTTGCATTAGTTTTGCGCGTTGCGTAAGTTGAACACCATGACACAAAACCAGCCGGAGATCAAATCGATTCCGTCGTTGCTGGCGAACGAAATTCGTACGCTGGAAATCGAACCGGAAAAACATTATTGGAATTTTTGCGTCAACTGCGGAACGGCGTTGGACAGCAGAAAATGCAAACTGTTCTGTCCGACGTGCGGATTTTATCATAATTGCAGTGAACCATAATCAATCATCACAGGAGCCGTTGTGAACAAAAAAGATTACCGTGTGGCAAAGAAACACAGAAAAAAACGCGCAAAGATGAAAGCGCGTGCCAAAGCCGAACGATCGAAAAAAAAGGCACAATAATCCGCCGCCCGCAGTGATGCGGGTTTTTTATTGCCGGAGAAGGAGTGCGTGGTTCGACATTTCCGCAGAAGGAATAAACGAAATCACGTGACGGACGCCGGCCGATGGTTCCATCGCGATCTTTCAGCTCCATCCACGGATTCGGCGGCGGAAATCTTTGCATATCGGAGAAGGTTTCGATATTTTTGTTTTATGAAGAGTGACACATGGCCTCTCCCGGCCGTACGGATCGGCCGGGCGGAATTCGATTTTTCCCGCAGAACGTCCGTGATGGGGATCCTTAATGTTACGCCCGATTCGTTTTCGGACGGAGGACTCTACCGCACGCCGGAAGAAGCGATCCGCCGCGGTCTTGAAATGGCGGAGGAGGGGGCGGACATCATCGATGTCGGCGGTGAATCGACCCGCCCCGGCGGTGTCTACGGCGCGACGGTACCGGTTTCGGAGGATGAAGAGCTGGCACGCGTGATTCCGGTAATTGAAGGACTCGCACAACGGAGCGATGTGACGATTTCGGTCGATACGACGAAATCCGCCGTTGCCGAGGCCGCACTCTCCGCGGGAGCTTCGATGGTGAACGACATCAGCGGTTTATCGTTTGACGGCCGTATGGCCGCTGTCGTGGCGCGGCACCAGGCGGCACTCGTCGTGATGCATATTCAAGGCCGTCCGGAAACGATGCAACAGGATCCCCGGTATGCGGATGTGGTGGCGGAGGTGCGGCAAGGATTGCACAATTCCGTCGCGGCTGCCGAAGCGGCCGGCGTGAATACCATCATCATCGATCCGGGGATCGGTTTCGGAAAAACACTCGAACACAATTTGTCGCTCATCAAACATCTGGGCGAATTCCGTTCCCTCGGACGGCCGATCCTGATCGGTACGTCGCGGAAAGGATTCATCGGTGCCATTCTCGACCGCCCGGTGAACGAACGGATTTTCGGGACGGCGGCGAGCGTCGCACTGGCCGTCCGCAACGGCGCCAACATCGTCCGCGTGCATGACGTGCGGGCGATGAAACAGACGGTGATGGTCGCAGACAGGATTAATCGGGCAGAATAATGGAATTGTTCTCCATCGGTTTCGTTTCGGTCACGGTGGTGGATGTCTTCGACATTCTCCTGGTGACGTTCATTTTTTATCAGCTGTATCGCGGTATGCGCGGCACCATCGCCGCCCAGATCCTCGTCGGATTGCTCGTCATTGTCATCCTGTCGGTCACCGCGCAGAGTGTCAATCTAAAGGCGATCGGTTGGATCCTGCGGACGCTCACCGACATCTGGGTGGTGGCCTTTATCATCATCTTTCAACCGGAGATCCGACGGCTGCTGTCCACCATCGCTAGAAACCGG
>CAZRWF010000001.1:50603-63519 GCA_964603685.1 uncultured Chitinophagaceae bacterium | reverse complement strand
GAACTGCCGCTCGGAACACGGCACCGCGCGGGACTGGGCATTACGGAACAGACGGATGCGGTGGCGGTAATCGTGAGCGAAGAGACCGGCGCGATTTCGATCGCCGACAACGGCGATCTGCAGTATAAAATCTCCGTGAAAGATCTTCGGAAAGAATTGCGCGAACGGCTTGTCCTCTCCGTTCAGCGGACGGTGCAAAACGTGAAAGGGGCCATCCGTCCTCAATAATGAACTTTTCTGTTGTCATTCCCGCGTATAACGCCGCCGGTTCCCTGAGACCGCTGATCGAACGGACACTGCCGTATGTTCCGCCGCACCGCATTGTGGTGATCGACGACGGATCGGTCGACGAGACCTCCGTTGTTGCGACATCGTTCGGTGTTCTTCTTCGCACCCACGAAAAGAATCGCGGAAAAGGGGCGGCGCTGCAGACCGGATTTTCCGCCGTAACGGAGTCGGATTCCGATGCGGCCATTACAATGGATGCCGACCTGCAGCATCAACCGGAGGAGATTCCGAAATTTATTTCCGCATTTGCGGACACCGGCTGCGACATCATCATCGGTAACCGGCTGCACGATACTACCGGCATGCCGCTTCACCGACGGTTTTCCAATACAGTGACCACTGCGCTGGTCGGACTGCGGACCGGTGCCGACGTGGCGGACAGTCAGTGCGGTTTTCGTTTGCTCTCCCGGCGGGTGATAACAAACATCCGACTCGAAGCGACGGGATTTGAAGCCGAAACGGAACTGCTGATCAAAGCGGCCCGATCCGGCTGCACGTTTGGATCGGTTCCGATCCGGACGATTTACGCAGGTGAAAAAAGCCATATGACACATGTGGCGACCACCATAAAATTTCTCCAGGTATTACTCCGACAATATTGACATGGGACGATTCGACACGGAACGGAAAGAATTAATTGAACATCTCCGCGGCAAAGGGATCACGGATGAAGCAGTTCTGAACGCAATGGGTAAAGTGGAGCGGCACCTCTTCGTCGATGCGATGTTCGTCAATCGGGCGTACGAGGATAATGCGCTTCCGATCGGGAGCGAACAAACGATCTCGCAGCCGTACACCGTGGCGTTTATGACCCAGTCGCTGCAATTGAAAAAGAATATGACGGTGCTTGAAATCGGAACAGGATCGGGATATCAAGCGGCGGTGCTCGCCACGCTCGGCTGCCGTGTTTTTACGATCGAACGACATTTGAGCCTGCTTCATTCCGCCCGGAAGATCTTCGACCGGCTGAATCTGCGCATCGCGTCCAAGGGGGGCGACGGCACGATCGGCTGGTCCGAACATGCCCCGTACGATGCCATCATCGTTACCGCCGGCGCTCCCGATATTCCCGAAGCGCTGGTGACGCAACTACAGGAGGGGGGACGCATCGCCATCCCGGTCGGCGGCCGAGAGTCGCAACATTTGGTGCTGGGAACAAAAGTCAACGGCATGCTGAAGACCGAAGTGATCGACGGATTCAAATTTGTTCCACTGATCGGAAAGAACGGGTGGAAATGAAACGATATCTTCCGTTGTTCGTCGTTTTTCTGCTGCACATTGCATCGGCGCAAAAAGTGGATATCCGCGGCGTCGTTTCGGACAGTGTATCGGGCGAAAAGATACCGTACGCCACCGTCACGATTCTGGGTACGAACCGGGGAGCGGCGACGAATAATAACGGATTTTATCTTATCGCCGGCGTTCCATGGGGGTCGTACGACATCGTCGCCACCTCGCTTGGATATCTCCCGAAAAAAATTACGGTGAACGTGCGCGGCACGGCCCCCATTTCCGTTCAATTTCCGCTCATCGCGCAGCCGGTGGAAGTAAACGAAGTGCTTGTCATGGGGGGAAGAAAGTCTGAACTGACCGAAATCAACACCGGAACGCATATTCTCAGTCAGGAAGAGATCAAACAAATCCCGACCGCCGCACAAGGCGATCTGCTCCGCGCACTGCAGATCCTTCCGGGGATCGTTTCGTCGGCCGATGTGACGTCCAAATTTTATGTCCGCGGCGGCGCCGGCGATCAAAATCTCATTCTCTTCGACGGCATGAAGATCTATAATCCTTTTCATGCGTTCGGAATGTTCAGCATTTTCGATCCCGACATTGTCCGCACCACCGAAGTGCACACCGGGTCGTTTCCGGCCGGCTACGGCGGTAAACTTTCCTCCGTCATTAATATCCAGTCGCAGGACGGGCATACAGCCGGTGTTCACGGTGCGGCGGATCTGAACTTCCTGTCGGGCAAACTGCTGTTGAAGGGTCCCATCACCGAAAATAATTCCTGGATCATCAGCGGTCGAAAGTCGCTCTTTTCGGAAACGTACGATAAGTTTTTGAAGGATCCGCCGCCGATCTCCTTCTACGATATTTTTGCCAAGGCAAAATTCGGCGGAGGGGAGTACGGACGGTATTCAGCGAACGTCTTCATCAGTCGCGACGATATCATAGCTTCGAATCCGAACGAAGCGGATCATCAGTGGAACACCGAATCATTTGCCTTCAAAATTTCCGATCTCATCCAAGAACGGGCGTACTTCGAGTCGGTGATCTATTCCAGCAATTTTGCCATCACCCGTCAAGCCGGAAGTTCCGCCATCGTCCGTCCTGCCACCGCCGCAATCAACGATTTCGGTATCCGCACGGACATTACACTTTATACGGAATCGACGGATCTCTATTTTGTCGGATTCGACGTGAGCGGTCTTTCGTATCGGTATGAATTCACCGCACCGTCCAATCTCGTCACCGCCGTCGATGATGCGGCGATTGAGATCGCCTCGTGGTTCCGGTATCAAATGACCGTCGGCCGGCTGAAAGGGGATTTCGGCGTTCATTCGGACGTCATGTCTCTTCTGAGCGGGAAGGATTTCACCTCGTCTCTGCAGCCGCGGATCGGCATGAGTGTATTGTTTTATGAAGATTGGCGGTTCAAAATCTCCTTCGGCATTTATACGCAAGGTCTCATCTCGTTGAGCAATGAAGATGACGTGATCTCGCTCTTCGAAGCATGGGTCTACGTACCGGAGAATGTGGACCGGCAGAAGGCGCTCCATTATTCCGCGGGAATCGAAGGCAACCTGTTTGCAGAATTATCGGCATCGTTGCAAGGATATTACAAAGACTATACGTCGCTGATCCTCTATAACAGAAACAAACAATTCGCCGTCGATCCCGATTTTGTGAACGGAAACGGGGAAGCGTATGGCATCGAAACATTGCTGCGATATAAATATGAGTTTATCGATCTCTATCTTTCATATACCCTCGGGTGGACATCGGTCACGTCGGCCGGATTGACCTACGCCCCGCGATACGACCGCCGCCATTCCGCGAATATTCTCAATATTACCCGTGTGACCGATCAATTGGATATTGCCGTACGATGGGAGTTCGGCACGGGATATCCGTTCAGTCAAACGACGGGGATTTACAACCGATTAAGCATCGCCGATCTGGGGCGCGGAAGTTTTGTCAACGATCAGGGGACTCCCTACACGGTGCTCGGTCCGAAAAATTCCGCGCGGCTTCCTTCCTACCACCGTTTGGATGTGACGGCGACGTACCGCATTTTGTTCGGCGACGTGACCGGCAAATTCGGACTGAATGTGGTGAATGTGTATGACCACCGGAATATTTTGTATTACGACCGCAAAACGTTGCAAACGATTACGATGCTTCCATTGTTGCCGACGGCGTTCATCAACATCGAATTTTAACATGAAAAAAAGTATTCCATTTCTCATTGCGACGTTATTGGTGATCGGCTGCGACGAGGCCTTCGAACCGAACGGTCCGTACCAACCGCAACTGGTGTTGTATTCCGTTCTGGATGCCGGCACCGATACGCAATTCGTCCGGTTGCAGACAACCGTCGATCCCCGGTCGTACGATCCGTTCGCCCCGTTTTCCCCTCCGGCAGTGACCGGTGCAACGGTGGTTCTGCAGGACAACGGCATATCTTACACGTTTCGCGACACGGTCATCTCGGTAACGGAGGGATCCGGAACGCGGCTGGTGCCGGCGTATGTTCACTATCAATGCCGCATCGTTTCCAACCGGCAATATCAATTGACGGCCGTCGTGCCGGGATTTCCCGTCGTTACCGCCACCGCAATCGGATTGAACTCCGCATTTTTGCATCAAGTGAACACAAAGGTATTGTTCAATCCGATTAACCAGGAAGATATTTCTTTCGACCTGTTCCTCGGAAGGAATGCCAAAGCATATTTGTTGCTCTTCACCATCGAATACGAACGGCTTCGCAACGGAGTGTGGATTATGCAACGGTATGATGTTCCCTCCTCGGTGATCGACGGGAAAAAAATTTATCCGCAAATTTCACTGTCACCGGGGATTGAACCGTTCAATAAAGTGTTCCCACTGACGTTGTACAATGCTGCGATCGCGGAAATCCGGTCCAATCCTCTCGATACCGTCCGGTTCGGAACGGCCGTCTTCACGTTGCTGCAGTTCGATACTCCTCTCTACACCTATTACAGCGTCGCGAACAATTATCCCGGGGGCTCCACCTTGCGGTTGGATGAACCGGATTTTTCGAATGTTTCCGGCGGCTATGGGGTGGTGGGAGTGACCAACAAATTTGTGGCCCGATACGCTTTGACGGCCAATCCCTAACCGTGCATCCGCAATTACCACACATCATCGTCATTACCGGACCGACAGCGTCGGGAAAAACAGGCTTGGCATTATCTCTCGCCCGACGGCTTCCGGTGGAAATCATCTCCGCCGATTCCCGCCAGATCTTCCGTCACCTCGACATCGGAACGGCAAAACCGTCGGCGGAAGAACGCCGATCCGTCCCGCATCATTTCATCGACATCCGGGATCCGGACGAACGGTACAATGCGGGGGATTTTCAAGAAGAAGGTAGGCGGGTGATTTCCGAAATTTTTTCCCGGAAGAACATTCCGCTGATCGTCGGCGGGACGGGATTGTACATTCAAGCCATCGTCGACGGATTTTTCGAACAACCGGAGATTTCCGGGGAAGTGCGGTCAACGCTCGAAGCCCGTCTGGTTTCGGAAGGGAAGGAAGCGTTGTACCGTGAACTGCAAACGGTCGATCCCGAATCGGCGGCGGCCATGGATGCGTCCAAATTCCGCCGGGTGATCCGCGCGCTGGAGGTGTTCCGGGAGACCGGCACGCCGATCTCGGCATTCCACAAAGCACATGCCGTCCGGAAGATCTACGACGCCCATTATTTCGGACTGCGATGGGACCGCAAGGAGCTATATGCGCGTATTGAACGGCGAACGGACGAAATGTTTGCCGCGGGGTTTTTGGAGGAAGTACGGCGCTTGAAGGACAAAGGATACGATGACCGTCTTCAAGCATTGCAGACCGTCGGATATCGGGAAGCGTTCTCTTTTCTTCGACGCGAGATCTCCGAAGCACGGATGATCGAATTGATGAAACAAAACACACGGCGGTTCGCGAAACGGCAAATGACCTGGTTTCGATCGGAAGAACGGATCCAATGGCTGCCGATAACGGGTACGACGGCTGTGGACGAGATAACAAACACCATCCTCCAGTCCCTCCCGTTCGTACATTCCGGAACGCGGTAATTCCATTTTTCTTTGAATTTCCGTATATTCAATCATGCTCGATCAACGACACACGTAACGACCTCAACCGCTCCAATGCGATGTGTTCCCGTCGCATGTCGAACTCCCTTTTTTTCATCCTTCGAAAATCCCTGTATGAGTATTTTGAAGCATATTCAAAATCGAAAAACTTTTGCCATTATCAGTCATCCGGACGCCGGGAAAACGACGTTGACGGAAAAACTGCTCCTGTATGGCGGTGCCATCCAGATCGCCGGTGCGGTGAAATCCAACAAGATCAAAAAAACCGCCACGTCGGACTTTATGGAAATCGAAAAACAACGCGGAATCTCCGTGTCGACATCGGTGATGACATTTTCGTACAACGGTTACACTGTCAATCTGCTGGACACTCCCGGACACAAGGACTTTGCCGAAGACACGTATCGGACATTGTCCGCTGTGGACAGTGTCATCCTGGTGATCGATTGCGTGAAGGGGGTGGAGGAGCAGACCGAAAAATTGATGAACGTTTGCCGCATGCGCAATACGCCGGTGATCGTGTTCATCAACAAGCTGGACCGTGAAGGGCGTGACCCGATTGAACTGCTTGACGAGATCGAACAAAAATTGAACATCCATGTCCGTCCTCTCACCTGGCCGATGGGAATCGGTTCAAATTTCCGCGGAGTGTTTAATATCCGTCAAAACACGTTCAACTTCTTCACACCGAATAAGCAGAGGGTGGAAGAAGAGATCGAAACATTCAGCGGCGTGGACGATCCGAAATTGACCGAACAGTTCGGCAAACAAGCGGCGCAATTGAAGCACGACATCGAGTTAGTGAGTGGTGTGTATCCGGCATTCGACGTGTCGGAATATCTCGCCGGAAACTCCGCCGCCGTGTTTTTCGGCAGTGCCTTGAACAATTTCGGCGTGAAAGAATTGCTGGAGACGTTTGTCACGATCGCCCCTCCGCCGCAAGGCCGGGAAACCACCAAAGGGTTCGTCGAACCGACGAGTGATAAATTCTCCGGATTCGTCTTTAAGCTGCACGCGAATCTTGATCCTCGCCACCGCGACCGGATCGCCTTTCTGCGGATCTGTTCCGGTGTTTTTGAACGTAACAAGTTTTACTATCATGTCCGTCTGAAACGGGAACTCAAATTCGCCAATCCCACCTCGTTTATGGCGCAGGACAAAAGTGTGGTCGACACCGCGTATCCGGGCGATGTGATCGGATTGTATGACTCCGGTAACTTTAAGATCGGCGACACGCTCACCGAAGGGGAGCAGATGATGTACAGAGGGGTTCCAACATTTTCGCCGGAAATATTTAAAGAACTGCAATTGACCGATCCGTTTAAGTCCAAACAGTTGGAAAAGGGAATTATGCAACTGACCGACGAAGGGTTGGCGCAGGTCTTTTTGCAGAACCAAGGGAATCGGAAGGTAGTCGGCACAGTCGGCGACCTGCAATTCGACGTGATCCAATACCGGCTGGAACATGAATATGGAGCGCCGTGTCTCTTTCGTCCTCTGGCGCTGTATAAAGCCTCCTGGGTGCAGTATGAAAAAGAGACGGACATCGAATGGCTGAGAACCATCCATCCCGGTTCGTTGTTCTACGACAAACATG
This sequence comes from uncultured Chitinophagaceae bacterium, assembly GCA_964603685.1. Lineage (GTDB taxonomy): Bacteria > Bacteroidota > Ignavibacteria > UBA10030 > UBA8401 > UBA8401. The sequence goes on along the minus strand of CAZRWF010000001.1, from coordinate 56,295 downwards.
AAAATCTCGTGTATATTTCCGAATCGAAGTATGCGCTGCAGCGGGCGATCGACAATAATCCGAAAGCGACATTCCTCTTCAGCATCGAGCACAACACGGAAACGCACGGCATGTCCGAAGGGATATGAAATCGTTTTGGAAAGCTTTTGCACTTTCGTATATTTGGTAAGAACCACTCACACGGATCACCATTCTGATGAGGGAATCGATGGGCGAAAACATCGCACAGTTGGAAGAACAGTTCGCCGCGCGTATCGGCAGCGGCGAAACGATTGAAGCAAAAGATTGGATGCCGGAGAAATACCGGAAACAATTGATGCGTCTCATTTCGCAACACGCCCACTCCGAGATCATCGGCATGCTGCCGGAGGGAAACTGGATCACCCGGGCCCCGTCGCTCCGCCGGACACTCGCCCTCATCGCCAAAGTGCAGGATGAAGCAGGGCACGGCCATTACCTCTATAGTTCTGCCGAAACGCTCGGCATTTCCCGCGAAGAAATGTTCGACCAGCTGCATTCTGGCAAAGCAAAATATTCCTCCATCTTCAACTATCCCACGCTCTCCTGGGCGGACATGGGGATGATCGGCTGGCTGGTGGACGGCGCCGCGATCATTAATCAAACGACGATGGCGAAATGTTCCTACGGACCGTATTCCCGCGCTCTGCTTCGAATCTGTAAGGAGGAGAACTTCCACAAAAAACAGGGGATGGAGATCATCGCCGCATTGATCGCCTCGGGCGAACAGGGGAAAAAAATGGTGCAGGAATCGTTCAACCGTTTTTGGTGGCCTACACTGATGATGTTCGGACCGCACGATTCCAATTCCCCCAACAGTCCCGATATGATGAAATGGAAGATCAAACTGAAAGGGAACGACGAATTGCGCCAGCGGTTCATCGATATGACGGTCGATCAGGCGCATCAGTGGGGATTGACCGTCCCCGATCCGCACCTGAAATTTAACGAACAGACGCGCAGCTGGGAGACCGGAGAGATCGACTGGAACGAATTTAACGCCGTCATCAACGGCAACGGACCGTGCAATCATGAGCGGATGAGTACGCGGTTAAAAGCGCACCACGACGGCCAATGGGTGAGAGACGCTGCCCGGGCCTACGAAGAGAAACATCGCGCGCGAACATCATAACGATCCGCCGGTAACATCGTCAACGCAGATCAATCACTTTTTACCACTAACACCGGAATATTTTTTTGCCGATGGATTCCAACAACGACCAATGGGACTTGTGGGAGGTATTCCTGCAGGAATCCGACAACGCACCGCATGAACATGCCGGCAGCGTGCGCGGCAGTGATGCCGAAAATGCGCTCCAAAACGCCCGCGACGTGTTCGCCCGGCGCGGCAAAACAAAAAATATTTGGGTGGTGAAAACCGAACACATCGTCACGTCCACTCCGGAAGACGTCCCCTCCTTTTTTGATCCGACGGCGGACAAAGTATATCGTCATCCGCATTTTTACAAGCACACGCTGGACGACGAACTGTGGAAGAAAAAATGACCGACCCAATCGTCGAATACCTGATCCGGCTTGCCGATGACCGATTGATCCTCGGCCACCGATTGTCGGAATGGTGCGGCCATGCGCCGATTCTGGAAGAAGACATTGCTCTGGCGAACATCGGATTGGATTGTATCGGGCAGGCGAACTTTTTATATACCGCCGCCGCCGCCCAGGAAGGGAAAGGCCGCACCGCCGACGAGATCGTCTACTTCCGGGATGGGATCGAATACAAAAACCTTCTTTTGGTGGAACAGCCGAACGGTGATTTTGCCCGGACGATCATCCGTCAATTTTTATACGATGCGTTCGGCGTGTTATTGTACGAGGCGTTGCAGCGCAGTTCGTTCGCACCGCTCTCCGGCATTGCACAAAAAGCGGTGAAAGAATTACGCTATCATCTCCGGCACAGCAGTCAATGGGTGCTTCGGCTCGGCGACGGCACGGACGAGAGCCATCGGCGAGCCCACGAAGCGTTGACGCATCTCTGGAAATACACGGATGAAATGTTCCTCTCCGATCCGCTGGAACAGGAATTGGTCAAAAAAGGTATTGCCGTCGACCCGGCGGCTCTCCGCGAAACGTGGATGACCACCGTGCGGGACGTAACAACCGCCGCCACGCTGACGCTGCCGGAATCGGGACCATTTATCCACAAAGGAGGCCGGGAAGGAAAACATACGGAACACCTCGGCCATCTCCTCACCGAAATGCAGATCGTCGCACGCTCTTTTCCGGACATCAAATGGTAGAGACCATCACACCGTCGGCGGAGTCGATCTACGAAATTCTTTCCCGGATCAACGATCCGGAAGTGCCGGCGATCAGCATCGTCGACCTGGGGATTGTCCGATCGGTGCGCTGGGAGAGGGAAACCGTGGTGGTGACGATCACGCCGACGTATTCCGGATGTCCCGCCATGAGAATGATCGAAGAAGAGATCCGTTCCGAACTCGGCGATGCGGGATACCATTCCGTGTCGATCGAAACGGTGTTAACGCCGGCGTGGACCACCGATTGGATGTCTGACCACGCAAAAGAAAAACTTCAACGGTACGGTATCGCCCCTCCGCAATCTGCCGCGGTCTCTCCGCTGCTGCAGATCGCGCTTCCGGAAATCGCCTGTCCTTTGTGCCGTTCGCACAACACACAATTAAAAAGTGAATTCGGCTCCACCGCCTGCAAATCGTATTATTATTGTTTTTCCTGTCACCAACCGTTCGAATATTTCAAACCATTCTGATGAACAGACCAGTGTATATCGTCGACGCCGTCCGCACACCGATCGGAAAATACGGCGGCGCACTTTCCTCCATCCGGCCGGACGATCTGGCGGCGATGGTTATCCGGCGTTTGACCGAACGAAATGCCTCCATCGACTCTGCCGCGGTGGATGAAGTGATCCTCGGCTGCGCCAATCAAGCGGGGGAGGACAACCGGAATGTTGCGCGCATGGCGACGCTTTTGGCGGGATTGCCGGCATCCGTACCGGCGGAGACCGTAAACCGTTTGTGTGCTTCCGGCATGAGCGCCGTGGCCAATGCCGCCAATAAGATCCGTGTCGGTGACGGGGATTTGTATATTGCCGGCGGCGTCGAAAGTATGTCGCGCGCTCCGTATGTGATGGCCAAACCGACCGAAGCGTTTTCCCGCATGCCGGAAATGGCCGACAGCACGCTCGGCTGGCGGTTCGTCAATCCGAAGATGAAAGAACAATACGGTATTGATTCGATGGGGAACACCGCAGAAAACGTGGCGGAACAGTATTCCATCTCGCGTCAGGATCAGGATTCCTTCGCACTCTGGTCGCAGCAGAAAGCCAAACGGGCCATCACGTCGCAGAGATTTTTTCAGGAGATCATGACGATCGAAGTGCCGTCCAAAAAGGAAACCATCGTGATCGGGGACGATGAATTTCCGAAACCGGATACCACGGCGGAAAAGCTGGCGAAACTTAAACCGGCGTTTCGGACCGACGGGAAGGGGAGCGTGACCGCGGGAAATTCTTCCGGTCTGAACGACGGCGCCTGCGCAATACTTCTCGCTTCAGAAGCGGCGGTGAAAAAGTATGGCCTCACGCCGATCGCCTCCTTTATCGCTTCTGCCGTGGTCGGCGTGGAACCGCGCATCATGGGAATCGGACCGCTTCCGGCCTCCCAAAAAGTTCTGGCAAAAACCGGATTGTCCATCGGCGACATCTCCGTGATCGAAATGAACGAAGCATTTGCGGCACAATGTCTCGCCACGATCCGCGGCCTCGGATTGAAGGATGATGATGCACGGATCAATCCGAATGGTGGGGCGATTGCACTCGGCCATCCGCTCGGCATGTCCGGTGCGCGGCTGATCACCACGGCAGCAATCGAATTGAGCAATACCGGCGGAAAATATGCGCTCTGCACCATGTGCATCGGCGTCGGACAGGGTATGGCGGTTGTAATTGAGAGAGTGTAATTAATTGCTGAATTGTGGAATTGTGGAATCGCGGAATTGCGGAGTTTGCAGAGTTTCAGATAGATGAAATAGTTTTCCCGATTCAATCAAACACTGAATTTACATTCAACCTGATATTTCATGGAGAACAAAATTTCAAAATTCGGTTTTTATTTTATTCTGATACTTGAATCTTGAATCTTGAATCTTGAATCGTGCATCCTGTATCCTGTATCCTGAATCTTGTATCCTGAACCATCAACCCACAACCTCGCTTCCCACGCACGCGATGTTCGTATGAAATCGAAGTCACACAATATTTATTCGTTCAAAGGATTTATCCCGGTCATTCATCGGACGGCATTTGTCCATCCGCTGGCCACGGTGATCGGAAATGTGGTGATCGGCAAAGATGTGTATGTCGGTCCTTCGGCGGTGATCCGGGGTGATTGGGGTGGGATCGTGATTGAAGAGGGGTGCAATATCCAGGAGACGTGTGTTATTCATGTCTTTCCCGGAAAAACGATCACGCTCAAAAAAAATGCCCATATCGGACACGGTGCCGTCATCCACGGGGCGAATATCGGCGAAAATGTTCTCGTCGGTATGAACGCGGTAGTCATGGACATGGCGGAGATCGGCGATGGATCGATCATCGGTGCGCTGGCCTTTGTGCCGTCGGAGATGAACATTCCTCCCCGATCCGTTGTGGTCGGCAATCCGGCGAAAATCGTCAAACAGGTGTCGGACGAAATGCTGCAGTGGAAATCCGACGGCACAGCATTATATCAAACGCTGCCGAACGATTTGCGCAAGACGATGAAACGGGTAAAACCGTTGAGAAAAATTCCGAAAAAACAAAAAGAACAAGCGGTGCTGTTCGAAACATGGAAAAAGGTTAAAACAAAGTAAGTTGGACAACAACAAAACATTATGAAAATAAAATCCTACGCATACGGAGAGTGGATAGAAGGAAGCGGATCCGGAACGATGATCCGCAGCGCCGTCACGGGCGAGCAGATCTATTCCGCCGACAGCACCGGACTGAACTTCGGCCACATGCTCGAGTACGGCAGAACCGTCGGCGGGCCGAACATCCGGAAGCTCACCTTCCATCAGCGCGCATTGATGCTGAAAGAGGTGGCAAAACTGCTGACGGAAAAAAAAGAATTGTTCTATTCCTTATCGTACCACACCGGCGCGACGAAGACCGATTCCTGGTTCGATATCGACGGCGGTATCGGTACATTGTTCGCTTTTGCGAGCAAAGGACGAAAGGAATTGCCGAATCAAACGGTCTACATCGACGGCGGTACGGAAATGCTCTCCAAGGGAGGGACGTTCGTCGGACGGCACATTTGTGTGCCGCTTGAAGGGGTAGCGCTGCACATTAATGCATTCAATTTTCCGACCTGGGGGATGCTGGAAAAATTCGCCCCGGCGTTTCTCGCCGGAATGCCGTGCATCATCAAACCGGCCAGTTCCACCTGTTACGTGGCGCAAAAAGTGGTGGAAGAGATCATCCGTTCCCGCATTCTTCCCGAAGGGGCTTTGCAGATCATCTGCGGCAGCGTCGGCAATACGTTCGATCTGTTGAATCTGCAGGATGTCGTTACATTCACCGGATCCCATTCCACCGGAACAACACTGCGCCGGCATCCGTCGGTGATCCAGCATTCGGTCCGATTTACGATGGAAGCGGATTCCCTCAACTGTTGCGTGCTGGGAAAAGATG
>CAZRWF010000001.1:46877-50593 GCA_964603685.1 uncultured Chitinophagaceae bacterium | reverse complement strand
GATGCTGCTCCCGATACCGATGAATTCACTCTCTATATAAAGGAAGTTGCGCGGGAGTTGACCACGAAAGCGGGACAACGGTGTACCGCAATTCGCAGGATCATCGTCCCGAACGAACGGGTGAGCGATGTGATTGCCGCACTGCAAAAACGATTGTCGGGTGTCGTCATCGGCGATCCGATACTCGACGACGTGAAGATGGGCCCTCTGGTGGGAATGGATCAAGTGGCGGAAGTGACGGCGCGGGTGAAAGAACTTTCGAAATCCAGCGAAAAAGTCTTCGAACATTCCGGTGAATACAAACAGAACGGACACTCACTGGAACACGGCGCATTTTTCCGGCCGACACTTTTGCACTGTTCCAAACCGCTCTCGTCGAACGAACCGCACGACATCGAAGCATTCGGCCCGGTCAGCACGGTAATGGGATATTCATCGATGGATGAAGCAGTGGAACTGGTCCGCCGCGGTAGAGGTAGCCTCGTCGGTTCGTTCTTTTCGAACGACGATACGGCATGCCGTGAATTTGCGCTCGGCATCGCTCCGTATCACGGCCGGATAATGATGGTAAACCGATACAGCGCAAAGGAATCGACCGGACACGGTTCGCCGATGCCGCAAATGGTGCACGGAGGACCCGGACGGGCCGGCGGCGGAGAAGAACTCGGCGGCATACGGAGCGTTCTCCATTATATGCAGCGGACTGCATTACAAGGGTCGCCGACCACGCTCGGAAAGATTTACCGGGAATATACCGTCGGCGGTGCGACACAGACGGACGGCGTTCATCCCTTTAAAAAATATTTCGACGATCTTGTCATCGGCGATTCAATCCTCACCGCAACGCGCACCATCAGTCTGCAGGAAGTGGAACAGTTCGCCGATCTCAGCGGCGATCATTTTTATGCGCATATGGACGATGAACTGGCGCGGCGTTCGATCTTCGAGAAACGGGTCGTTCACGGTTATTTCGTCTTATCCGCCGCCGCCGGATTGTTTGTGGAGCCGGGATTCGTACCGGTGATGGCAAATTACGGACTGGAAGGATTGCGTTTTCTGAAACCGGTCTATCCCGGAGACACGATTCAGGTCCGGCTGACGGTAAAATCGACCCGTCCGAAAGAAGGGGAACAACAAGGCGTGGTCGAATGGGATGTGATTGTCTTCAACCAGCAAAACGAACAGGTGGCGGTCTACACGTTGTTGACGCTGGTCGCGAAGAAGCCGGAATAATACATCATTATTGGATTCGTATGGCATATCAACATTTGAAAATTGTGATGGACGGACATATCGCCCGTCTGTCGCTCCACCGTCCTCCGGTGAACGCGATGAACCGCGAACTGGTGGCGGAACTCGTCGCCGCGGCGGAGCAGTTTAAACTCGACAACGACGTGTGGGTCGTCGTCGTCACCGCCGAAGGCAAGACGTTTTGTGCCGGTGCAGATCTCAAAGAGCGGGCAGGTGTGCCGCAAGATGAAGTAATCAACTTCGTCAAGGGGATCCAAAGTGTTTCCGCGGCCTGGTGCGACATTCCTCAGCCGGTGATTATGGGAATCCACGGCCCGGCGCTCGGCGGCGGAATGGAATTCGCTTTGTCCGGTGATATTCTCGTTGCCTCCACATCGGCCGTGCTGGGACTTCCCGAAACGAGTTTGGGGATTTTACCGGCAGCGGGCGGAACGCAACGATTGGCACAGCGCACATCATCCGGCGTGGCAAAAAAATGGATCCTCACGGCAAAACATTTTTCCGCAGAGGAGGCGTTGGCGGACGGCGTGGTCGATTATCTTTTTCCGGCAGAATCATTCGCCGCGGAATTTGAATCCATTGTCCGGCAGGTGGCCGCCAATGCACCGTTGGCACTCCGTCAGGCGAAAAAAGCGATCGAAAGTTCTTACAGTGACTGGCTGCTGGACGGATTTGAGAATGAAAAGACTTTTTACATGCCGCTTATTCCGACGGAAGACCGCAGCGAAGCGTTAGCCGCCTTTAGGGAAAAGCGGAAGCCGGTGTGGAAAGGGAAGTAGAGAAATTAAGAAGAGTGTTTATTGCCGGACAAACTTTTTTGTCTGTCCCGAGATCTCCGTTACATCAACGTAAAGAAAAACGCCGCCAAAAATCCTGCGATCGTCGCCAATCCCACCTCAGCGCCGCCGTCTTCATATGCTTCCGGCATCATCACGGAGGCCACCATAGCGAGAATTCCGCCGCCGGCGATTGCTTCCACGAAGGTGATGATTGTCGGGGGAGCGTCCAGCAAAAAAATATTTCCCAATGCAGCGGCGATAATGCCGGCGGCGATCAAACCGAACCAAAGAGTAAAAATCCGCGCCTTACTGTATCCTGCCTCCAGCATGTTCATGGAACTTCCCATTGATTCCGGAAGATTGGACAAAAATACAGCGAGAATGAAGGTGTAGGTGTACGTATCGAGAGAGAGAAATCCCGCACCGATGATGATCGATTCCGGAATCGTATCGAGCATCGCACCGAGGAACAAGGCGAGCGGTTTGCCGGACGATGCATGTTTTTTCATGTACGTCAGTTCTTCCGCTTTGGAGATGCGGTGAATATTGTTGGCGGCGACTTTTTTCCACAGCTGAGTGTTTTTTTCGTCCCGCAGCGTCCGCACATTGTGCAAGATCCGCTGCGAGTTGAGCCGCTCCACCGCTTTCCGAAGGTTCGGCGAGATCTCCATTAATGCGTCGAATTGTTCCTTGCCGATCCGGAGTAGCCGGGATTGTTCCGCCGCAATGGCCGTGGCGGTCCGGGAATCGCCGTTCAACAACGCCATTTCACCGAACGACTGGCCGGCGCCGAGTGTCGCAATCACGTTATTGTCGGCACCCGATTGAATGACAATTGATCCGTCATTGATCAAATACAACGCGTTGCCCGGATCGCCTTGCCGGAACAGCACTTCACCCGCGGGGACGGTGATCGGTTCTACGCACGTCAAGACCCCTTCCATCTCTTCCGGCGGGAGGGAGCGGACCAGTTCCACTTTGGAGAGTTGATCCAGAATAACGGAGGAATCTTCTCTCTTTTGCTGCAGGTAATACAATTTTGCCAATGCCGGATGACGGATCGCCGCACCTTGTTTATCCAGCCATTTATTTACTAAATAGTATATCAAACCGCCGAGCACGAATCCCCCCGCGACCCAACTCCATGCCTGCGTTCCGTTCATGATCGCTTCACCGGTCAACCGGTGTGCCCCTTTTAATGCCAGTTCGATCGCCAGCGCTTGAATCAACGCACCGGTGCCGAATGCCATGATGATCGCGTTCACACGCTGGGATGGTTTGGCATACACTCCCACTGCCGTTCCGATGATCATGGAGATCATCGAAACCGCAGCTAAGCCCGCAGCCAGCAACACGCGTTGAAGGTCGATCGCGGCGATATCAAACATGTTTGAGCTCTTTCATATGTAGAATATATCAATTTATGCGGGAGATAGAAAAGAAATTTCGCTTTTACACCGCACTCCGGAAGAAGAACCCGGTTACCCGTTTCGTCGGTTCCCGGAAATGTTTGTTGTTTTCCTCTTTGTTTTTTTTTCGTATTTTTGTTTGTTATGGTGTTCATTGGAGAGTTGGCAGAACGGCTATTGCACCAGTCTTGAAAACTGGCATCCTTCGGGATTTCCGGGTTCGAATCCCGGGCTCTCCGCTACCGCAGAAGTTCATTATCCTCACCACATCTTCTAC
>CAZRWF010000001.1:44360-46777 GCA_964603685.1 uncultured Chitinophagaceae bacterium | reverse complement strand
CCTCTCGCGATTTCCGCTAACTTCATCTCCATTCCTTTTTTCAGCAAAGAAGACCATCATGACCCTGCTGCACAGGAGGTAAGCAACAATTGTTCCCGCTTTACAAAGGGAGAATTCTTTTGTAGGTTACAGAGACACCAACATTAAAACGGTCATCGCTTGTCCCTGCCGCTAAAAAACAATATCGCACTTCGTACGGTGATCGTTTACCTGACGGTTGGCGTGTTATGGATTCTCCTCAGCGATACCGCCGTAAATTCTCTCCCTTTCCCCGATCACGTCATCGAAGAATTACAGACCCTCAAAGGGATATTTTATGTTCTCTTCACCGGACTGTTGATCTACGGGATTGTTGCTTCATCGGTATCCACACAGGAAAAATTCCTGGCAACGGTCCAGCAAAGCGAACAGCACGTGAACAGTATCGTGCAACAAGCGATGGATGCGGTCATTTCCATCGATAACAACCGCTCGATCATTCTGTTTAATCCCGCCGCCGAACGGATTTTTGGATACCGATCCGATGAAGTGATCGGGAAACCGGTTTCCCTGTTGTTCCCCGAACGAGGCCACGAGCAGCTGAACGAATATGTCCGACGGTGCGGTGAAAACGGCGTTACGCCGCGACCGGTGAGCCGGTTTGATACAATGACGGGGGTTCGGGCTACCGGCGAAGAGTTTCCTATCGAGGCCTCCATTGCACGTACCGATCATACGCAGGGAATTGTTTTTACGTTGGTCCTTCGCGATACGTCCGAACGAATGAAAGCGCAGAGGGCAATGGAAGAATCGGAAGAACGCTTCCGGCTGATGGTGGAAGGTGTAAAAGATTATGCGATCTATCATCTGGACAATACCGGATGTATCATCAGTTGGAACGAAGGTGCACGGGTGTTGAAGGGTTACAGCACCGAAGAGATTATCGGACGGCATTTTTCCATCTTCCACACGGAGAAAGATCGAAACAGTAACAGGGCGGACGCAATGTTACGGCAGGCATTGAGCACCGGTTCGTGTGAAGAGGAAGGAGTGCGCGTGCGCAAAGACGGGTCCGAATTTACCGCCCATGTGGTCATTACCGCCATGTTTGACGAAGCGGGCAATCATAAAGGATTTTCGAAGATCGTCCGGGATATTACCCAACAACGCCGGTATCATCAGCAGATCGTGGACGAGAAAAATTTTTCCGATTCTCTGCTGAACGCTCTTCCGGGCATTCTCTATTTTTATGACCGCACCGGAACGTTCCTCCGGTGGAACCACAATTTTGAAATGGTCACCGGATACACGGGGGAAGAGATTGCCCGGATGCATCCGCTCGACTTCTTTGCGGGCGAAGAAAAGGAATACCTGCGCGCCCGCATCGAAGAGGTGTTTCGCAGCGGCGAATCCGATGCCGAAGCGATGATCGTGGCGAAGGATGGGAAGACCACACCGTATTACTTTACCGGGAAAAAGGTGGTCCTCAACAATGTGGAGTGCCTCGTCGGGATGGGGATCGATATCACCGAACGCGTAAAAATCGAAACCGCCATGCGCGAAAGCGAAGAACGGTACCGGAATCTTGTGAACAATTCACCGATGATGATCGGTATCATTACCGAGGGACGTTTTGCCTACCTGAACGACGCCGGATGCCGTGCCTTCGGGGTTGACTCCTTCTCCAGCGTGCACGACCGCCCGCCGGCCGATTTTATCCTGCCGGAATATTTGGAGCGGTTGAGTCAACGTGTGGAACGTGCGGCACAAGGACTCACCAATCCCCGGATGATCTATCGGTTGAAAGGGCTGGACGGTACGGTGAGAACGGTCGAAACGACCTCGATCCCGATCCGTTGGCACGACAAGGAAAGCATGTTGTTCATGGGCAATGACCTGACCGATCAAAAGAGGTTGGAGGAAGAGCTCGTCGAATCCAAACAGCGGCTGTATGACACGATGGAGAATATGACCGACGCGTTTGTGTCGCTGGACCGGGAATGGCGATATACTTTCATGAACCAGGCGGCGGGAAAAATATTCAGTCGGGACCCGCAGCAGATGATCGGCAAACATATTTGGACGGAATTTCCGGAGGGAGTGGGGCAGCCGTTCCACCGGGCATACGAACAAGCGATGAACCACGGGGAGTTCGTCATGCTCGAGGAATATTATCCACCGTACGACATGTGGTTCGAAAACCGAATTTATCCGACCGACGACGGTATCTCCATCTTTTTTCATGACATCACGCCGAGAAAAAAAGCGGAGATGCAGTTAAAAGAGAGTGAAAAACGGTTCCGGGACACGCTCGAAAATCTCCAGGAAGGTTGCCAGATCGTCGATTTTGAATTCCGGTACCGGTATTTGAATCCGGTCGCGTTGCGTCACAACCGCAACACGCTGGAACATATGCTGGGGAAAAAAATGACCGAGGT
>CAZRWF010000001.1:0-44260 GCA_964603685.1 uncultured Chitinophagaceae bacterium | reverse complement strand
CGGATGGACCTGTCGATGTTTAAAAAATTGATGGGACGTTCGGCGGATGCCGACATGCGGAATGCCGCGGAAACGGAAATCCCGGCGATGACAGCCATGATCGATCAAGTAGTGCTCGCCATGCGGAAAATCATCCGCGACCTTCGGCCGGAAGCGCTCGATACCATGGGGGCGGTCGGGGGCATCCGGTGGCAGGCAGAAGAATTCCAACGGCGAATGAACATTCAATGCGTATTTACGGTGGACAATGAACATCATCCGATCGATCCGCAATGTTCAACGGCCCTCTTCCGCATCGTGCAGGAAGGGCTGACGAACATCGCCCGTCACGCAAATGCATCGGCGGCGGTGATCCACTTGTCTCTGAGCGGGGAAAATATTACACTGGAGATACGCGACAACGGCCGGGGCATTACGGATGAGGAACAACTTAAAGTCAACTCGTTCGGTCTCTTGGGAATGAGCGAACGGCTGAAACCGCTGAACGGCACATTGACTATCAACGGAACTCCGGGACGTGGAACGACATTAACTGTCGTTATTCCGAAAAGGTAACGATCGTATGATCACCATCATTATCGCCGACGACCATCAATTGATCCGCGAAGGGCTACGCAAGGTTCTGCGCGGAGAATCGGACATGGAGGTGATCGCCGACGTTGCGAATACGAAAGAGTTGTTCGCGCAACTGGAGAAGAAACCTTCCGATGTCGTCATCCTGGACATCAATATGCCGGGGCGGAGTGGTATCGACGTTCTGGCCGAACTGAAAAAAGAATTTCCTTCCGTTAAAATACTGATGCTCAGCATGCACCCGGAAGATTCTCTCGCCGTTCGGGCCCTCCGATCCGGTGCCAGCGGCTATCTTTCGAAAAATTCCGCTCCGGATGAGATCGTCAAAGCGGTGCGGAAGATCAGCACCGGGCGGAAGTACATCACCGAAACACTGGCGGAACGGTTGGCCGATGCCGAACAACAGGGGAGTGACGGCGCTCCGCACACAAAACTTTCCGACCGGGAATTCGAAGTGTTTCATCTTCTTGGCTCGGGCAACACCGTTACGGAGATCGCCGAGCGGTTGAACATCAGCGTCCCCACCGTCAGCACCTACCGGCTCCGCATTCTCGAAAAACTCCATATGTCCACCACGGCGGAGATCATCCATTACGCCGTCCGCAACAAACTGGTCGAATAGAATATCCCTCATTTTCGGACCTTTCCTGTGTCATACAAACAATGACAGCGCCGTCGTATTTCGTTTGACCTCATTTTCAGCGTTTTGACGATACTACGGCGGAAGCGTTTTCCCGATCTTTGTGGTAGAAAAACAAACGACACGGGGACCAACCATGAATATCCTGATAGCTGACGATTCCGATATGATCCGTTCGCGGATGAAAAAAATGATCTCTTCGATCCCCAATGTGAATGTGGTGGATGAGGCGTTCGACGGGGAGGACGCGATGGAAAAGATCATACGCCACCGCCCTGATCTGGCCATCCTGGACATCCGGATGCCGAAAAAGAACGGGATCGAGCTGACGTCGGAAATCAAAAAAATGGTTGACGTCAAAGTATTCATCGTGACCAATTATTATGATACACAATCCGTTTCGAGCGCAAAAAACGCCGGGGCGGATTATGTGTTCGATAAGTCGACGGAAATTGACGTATTGATGAAATTTGTCACCCTCTATTCAGAATTGATCTGATGACGAATCGAAATTTTTCTATGACGGAGAGGAACCGAACGATGCGGGATACAATAACGATTGTCACGAACGGACACACCGGCACTGTGCCGCTGACGAAAGTGGTCCAAACCAAAGCGGAAGTGTTCGCGTCGCTGGGGCATATGCTGACGTATGCCAAATCAGAACACGATATCGCCCGCATTATCCTGCAGGCGGCGGATGAATTGTTTCAATGGACGGAAGCGACGTTCGATCTCTTCTCGACAGAAACGCAGCACGTGAAAACGATTATTCGGTTTGAAAAATCGGACGGATCGATCCGTGAAGTCGAAAGCAATTCCGAATGGCGATCACCTTCTGCGGATATCCGGAAGTCAATCACCGACGGACCTCTCCGCCGCTCGTCCGGCATGATTACTCCGATCGTAAACGGGAAAGTTCGCGGTGTCATCTCCATTCAGTCCGATCGTGTTAAGGAGTTCAGCGTGGAAGATCTCGTGACGTTGAACGATCTGGCCGTCCATTGCGCCGGGGCCATCGAACGGGTGCAGACGGAAGTGGAATTGGCCAGTGCCGAAGCAAAAATGCGCGCGATCATCGAAAACAATTCGGACTTGATCACTCTGTTGGATCATGAAGGGAACATCGTCTTCGACAGTCCCTCCGTTACCGACATGCTCGGTTACCGCCACGGTGAACTGATCGGTACCTCCGGATTTGCGCTCCTCCATCCGGAAGATCTGCCGGAAGCCCGGAGATTGTTCGGTGAACTCCTGAAGAACGCCGACGGCACCGAAAAGATGCTGCTCCGGTTCCGCAGCCGTCAGGGTGAATGGAAATGGTTCGATTGCCGCGGTTCCAACAAATTGGGAAATCATGCCATCAAAGCGATCATCGTCAATGCGCGGGACGTCACCGACGCAAAACGTTTGGAAGAGGATATCCTCCGGTCGGCGCGGCAATACAAAATGATGTTCGACAACAATCCGATGCCGATCATCGCCTGCGAAACGGAATCCCAGCGTATCCTCGGCGTCAATTCCTCCGCCGTAACCAAATACGGTTTTTCGGAAGAGGAATTCACTCGGTTGACCTTAAACGATATCGACATCACCGCTGAAGCCGTCTTCCCGCCCCGAGTTATTAAGTTGCACCATGACGGAGAACGCCGCGTGGGATTGAAGCACCGGAATAAACAAGGGAAAGTGATCGATGTGGAAATCACGTCTCATCCGATCGAATACAATGGCCGCCCCGCCCGGCTTCTGATGATCGTGGATGTAACGGAAAAAGTGCAATTCGAAGAACAAATGTTGAAGTCGCAAAAGATGGAGAGCATCGGAACCTTGTCCGGCGGCATTGCGCATGATTTTAATAATATTCTCAGCATCGTTCTTGCACACACTTCCAATCTGATCGCCCATGCGACGGAGAAAGAAAAATTGGCCGGCCATGTTTCGGCGATCCAAACGGCGGTGCAGCGGGGTGCCGGCATCGTCCGACAACTGCTCACCTTCGCCCGGAAGAACGACCTGACGATCGAACCGCTGGCGATCAATGAACAGATCCGGGAAATGATCGCGATGTTCTCCGAAACGTTTCCGCGCCACATCGACATCTCGGCGGACCTGGAGGAATGTATTCCGCCGATCGTCGCCGACACCACACAGATTCAACAGATGTTCCTGAATCTTGCGGTGAATGCGCGTGATGCGATGCCGAATGGCGGAAAACTGATGTTCAAGACGGAAACGGTCACCGGCGAAGAAATCCGCAAACGGTTTCCGAACGCAGATGCGCGCCGATATATCCGCATCACCGTATCCGATACCGGTACGGGAATGAACGAAGAGACACGATCGCATATGTTTGAACCGTTTTTTACCACGAAAGGGATCGGGAAAGGGACCGGCCTGGGATTGTCCGTGGTGTATGGCGTGGTAATGAAACAACAAGGATTTATCGACGTCGATTCTGTACCGGGAAAAGGAACAAGTTTTCTCATTGCACTTCCCCTGTCCGATAAGGAAGTGGCCGAACGGGAAGTCGAACAAACCGCCGTGCCGGAATCGCTGAACGGAAATGAGACCATTCTTCTGGTGGAAGACGAAGCGATGATCAGTGATCTCGTTCAATATATGCTGGAAGAGAAAGGATACCGTGTGTTGACCGCGCGGGACGGACAGGAAGGGCTGCAGAAATTTTTATTGAACGCCGATTCCATCCACTTGGTGATCTCGGATATCGGACTCCCCAAAATGAGCGGAAACCAGATGTTCGTTCAGATCAAAGAACATCATCCGGAAGCAATCGTGATCCTCGCCAGCGGGTACATTGAGCCGGAATTAAAAGAGATGTTATTAAAAGAGGGGGCGGCAGACTTCGTTTATAAACCATATAATGCCGAGGAACTTCTCACTTCGATTCGGAAAAATCTCGATAAACGGCTGAATACACATTGTCTATCATCGTGAAAACGATGGTAGGCTTCCTCCACAGCCATCCTGCGGAAACGCAGGATGGCTGGTTTTATTATACCTCGTCAAATTCTTTAATACATTCTGCTAAGTCCTTGATTTTGTAAGGCATATTTTTATATTACAATATCGTTTACTGTTCAGGAGAGTGGCACCGTTGAAGAATTTTCTCTGTTTTATCGGTTTTGCGGCGGTTTTGGCCGGATGTTCCCAGGGGCCAATTCATCGAACAGATCGACCGTCACACGGTATTTCCTCAACTTCCTCACCGTATCGTCCCATCGTTTTTGCTTCAACCTCACAGGAATGGAATTTCACGGACACGACGGCATCGACCCTTCCCGCTGTTGATACCGTGCAGACGGATTCATCCATCGAATCGGACGAAATGCAGATTGCAGAATTGCTGGAGCGGGCGCGCGGCCATTATGTGTCGGCGCTGCAAGCCCAGGCGGACGGGGATTCGATCCTCTCGTCTGACGAATTCGAAGAAGCAATCAAACATTTGAACGAAGCGAGTTACTTTCCCAATATCGAAGAGAACAACGATTTTAATGAGTTGACCCGCAGTGTCATCGAAGATTATGAAAAATACATCGCGGCCATCGACACTCTGGGCGCCAACAGTTCGATCTTTGCACTTCGCGAAAAGCTGAATTTGGATATCGAAAAAATCGACATTACCAACATTCAGATCCCCCCGTCGTTGATCCCCAAAACAGAAGTTCCGCTCCATGTGAATGAGTATACCAAACGTACGATCGCCTTTTTTATGGGTAAAGGACGTTCCCACATGGAAAACTGGATCTATCGTTCGGGAAAATATTTCCCGATGATGTCCCGCATCTTCCAGGAGGAGGGGCTGCCGCCTGAACTGATGTTATTGTCCATGCCGGAAAGCGGTCTGAATCCGACCGCGCGTTCCTGGGCAAAAGCGGTGGGAATGTGGCAATTTATGAAAGCGACCGGCGCGATCTACGGCTTGCGTTCGAATTATTGGTACGATGAACGGCGCGATTTTGAGAAAGCGACCCGTGCCGCCGCCCGTCATATGAAGGATCTGTACCGAGAATTTAACGACTGGCATCTCGTCTTCGTGGCGTATAATGCCGGCGGCGGATGGGTCCGCCGCGGCATCCGCCGTACCGGGTCGACCGATTATTGGGAGATGCGCCACCGGTTGCCGAGGGAAACGCGGAATTATGTTCCGCAATATATTGCGGTGGCTCTCATCGTCATGCGGCCGGAGGCGTTCGGATTCGGCGGCATTCAAAAGGCCGACTCGTTGTCCTACGAATACGTGTCGGTGGACGACTGCATTGATCTGGAGATCCTGGCGGAGTGTGCCGAAACGGATCTCGAAACGATCCGCGATCTCAATCCCGAACTGACGCAATGGTGCACGCCGCCCAATTATAAAGGATATCAGCTCCGGATCCCGTACGGCAAAAGGGAGGTTTTTGCGGCGAATTACCAGCGCATTCCGGAAGAGAAAAAATTCGATTTTGCCACCCATACGATCCGTCGCGGCGAGACGCTCAGCAAGATCGCGTCCAACTACAAAGTGACAACCGCGATTCTGATGGAGGTGAACAAACTTTCCCGCTCCAAAAAACTGAAGGTCGGCGCCACACTCGTCATTCCGGTGAAGTCGAATTCCGCCAACGCGATCGTGGAAGCGCAAAAACGAAAGGACCGGGAGGATATCGCTCGTTCCAATAAATTGAAAGAAGAAGGACGGAAGTATGTTGCCGCCAATGCCGCAACATCCGTGGCGCAGGCGGTTCAACGGAAAAAATCGCGTCAATCCAACGTGACCGTCGAACCCAAAGGACGTGAAAAAATTCTTTATGTCGTCCAACAAGGGGAAACGCTCGGTCATATCGCGGAGTGGTTTAATGTTCGCGCCAGCCATATCCGAAACTGGAATAATATTCCGTACGGCCGTCATATTTACAAGGGACAACGGCTCGCGATCTGGGTGCCCGAAGAAAAAGCGTTTCACTATCGGAAAGTTGCGGCACAGCCCTTCGTGGAAAAAGAAAAATCCGTTGCACAGAAAGTGACCAAAAAACCGCAGCGAGAACGGACCGAAAAAAACGCCATCGGATGGATCCAGCACAAAGTGAAAAGAGGGGAAACGTTGGAAAAGATCGCCGCAACCTATGACGTGGCGATCGCCGATCTGAAAACATGGAATAAATTGAGGACAAGCAGGATCAACGCCGGGGAATTTCTTGAAGTGTTTGCGCCCGATCGAACGGAAGAACCGGCGGAAGAGAATGGAGTGAAGTCGAAATCCAACGGCACACACGCTGCCGCTGTCACTCACATCGTGAAACGGGGGGAGACGCTGGAAAAAATCGCAAAACGATACAGTATCAGCATCGCCGAATTGAAAGAATGGAACGATTTAAAAACATCCCGGATCGTCGTCGGCCAAAAATTAAAAATCGAAGGATGATTCCCGCCCCGCCCCCGGTACGGATCTCCGGTCCGTACCCGGGGTCATGATCAAATCGTTATCTCTCCGCCGCAGTCTTGTTTTTCTCTTCAATAGAATGTATATTTTTCGCAAGACAATCATCCACTCACGGTATCGCAGAGTTCTTTGCTACGACACTCGACCATCCCCATCGCCTTTGTCCTGATCCTGCTGTGTGCGGATCAGGCCGTCGCCCAGCCGTTGCGTAAAGCGGCGGATGATGATGCGACCAAATACACCAGCGTGGGGAACCTCGGCGTCACCATCACGAACTACGGTCAAATCGGCAATCGCCACCTCACCTGGCCGAGCCAGCCCTCTCTCGAATATCCCAAAGGTTCCGGCATCGAACATTTGTCGCTGGCGGGACTTTGGGTGGGCGGAATTCCGCGCAACGAATCGGTCGCCCGGGTATCCACTGCCGGTGTCGACAATCCCAGCCGGAACCGGCTCCTTGCCGGTTTCGAAATGACCAGTAACCTCGGTTCCGTTATTTCACAACGTTCCACTCTCCTCGAATCCGCCAATTTTGATCTGAATGCGGTCAGCCATCAGGATTTTGTGATGGACTTTACCGACCGGAACACGCGGATTCCGGAAACGGGGGATTCCATTCCGGAACATTTGCCGCTCGGTGTGGATATCCATTTGGAAAGTTATGCCTGGAATTTTCCGTTCGCCGATTTTTTTGTCATTCTGAATTATACCATCAAAAATTCCAGCGCCACCATCATCGACAGTCTGCACGTCGGACTTTGGAGCAACGGCGCCGTCCGTAACACAAAAATCCGCGGCAACCCGCTCGCCACCAGCCAGTTCTTCACCCACTCCGGCAGGGGATATGTCGACAGTCTGCGGATGGGATATGTGTTCGACATGGGTTCGCACGGCGATCCGCCGACGAACAGTTATCTGGGGATCAAGGTGCTCGGCACGACGCCGTTCCCGTTAAAAAAAGATTCACTCGGAGTGCCGCTGGCGGCACCCCTCGACTCCCTCGGCGATCTCCGAAAGAACACCTACTACAACGGTTGGCGATTCGCCTCCAGCGGTTCCGGAAATTCGTTGTATGCCTTTCCCGATGTGGAAGACAATAGTGCCGATCCGTACCGCGGCCGGTATCAACGCCTCTCCCGCATGATGCCGAAACCGCACATCGAAGCGCTCGGCCGTTCCAATAACATCGCCACGTCCGATCCGAATGTTCTCGGTCAACTTCCCGCCAGTCTCAGCGATCTTATTTCCGTCGGACCGTTCCGTTCATTGGCACCGGGTGAAAGTGTGCAGGTGGTGTTCGGACTGGTGACCGCCAAAAAATCGGGAAGCGGTCATGCCAATACCGATTACAGCAATCCGCTGCTCCGTGCCGGACTCTATTCCAATGCGTCGTGGGCGCAACAGGCGTACAACGGCGAAGATTTGAACGGCAATAACCGGCTCGACGCAGGCGAAGACATCAACGACAACGGTCGATTGGATCGATTTACGCTTCCGCAGCCGCCGCGGCAGCCGCAAGTGATCGCTGTAGTGGAAAATCAGCGCGTCACGTTGTATTGGGACAGTATCCGCTCCGAACAAAGTTTTGATCCCATCAGCCGGCGGTACGATTTTGAAGGATATCGAATATACCGTTCCGCACCCGGCGCGGATATCCGCAATCCGGAAGATTTCCTCAATACCATGACCCTTGTCGGGGAGTTCGACCGGAACGACAATTCCATCGGTTACAATACCGGATTTTCAACGATCAAACTCGATGCGCCGAAGATTTTCGTGATCGGAACCGACACGATCGTCGCCCGGTATCAATTCCCGCCGAAAGGGGATAATATCACCAGCTTGAACGGCTGGCAATATCTCTACGGGATTGCGGCGTTCGACGGCGGGGATTCTGCCAACGGCTTATCGAGTTTGGAAAGCGCGAAGATTATCAAACGGGTCGTTCCCGGCACGGCAGCCACTTCCGATAAAAATGCGGAGGTCATCGTGTATCCGAATCCGTACTATGCGAATGCCGCGTGGGACGGTTCCGGCGAACGCACCAGAAAAATCTATTTCCGGAATCTGCCGCGGCGCGCGGAGATCAAAATTTTCACCCTCACCGGCGATGTGGTGGCAGAGCTGCAACACGACGGTTCCTCCTATGACGGTTCGGGTATCCGGTGGTTCGACAATTTTGCTTCACTCGGCGTACCGGCACAGTTTGCCGGCGGGGAACATGCGTGGGATCTGATTACTAAATACGATCAGGCGATCGCGACCGGATTATACTTATTCACCGTGAAGGATCTGGACAACAACGAAGTAAAACGCGGAAAATTTGTGATCGTCAAATAAGTGTTGATTAAAATTAAACCACAACAAGAACAATAACAGGCCAACAACAGGCCAACAACAGGATAGAGGAGGAGAGATGAAAAAACTCTTAGTATTTTGGATGGTTCTCGGCGTCACTTCGGTGTACGCGCAGACATATCCCAACAAAACGATCCGTGAAATTCAAACGGTGAGCAACGATTCATTGAAGATTGCCGATTCGCTCGGCATTGGTTCGACGCGCTATTTTCTGCAAACGTCGCCGTTGTTCAAAACGACGAATCCGAAAGATACCGTGACAATCACCGCTTTGGTGGCCGTTCCGCCGCGCGTGATTACCTACACCGCTCAAGGCCGTACGATGGCTTTGGTCGATACCGGTGCTGCCGGTTCTCTTCCGTGGAGCGGATTGTTCGTCCGGTACTCGGGTGACTCTTCCGCCGCCGATGCCGACGGATTGTACAATATCGAACGGGGCGACATCATAAAAATCACCGGATTTGTCGATGAGTTTCCGACGAACAACATGAACAGCATTACGCAGTTCGTACCCAAAGTCGGCTGGCCGATCGAGATCATTTCCTCCGGAAATCCGATTCCGAAAGCACCGGTGAAATCGATCGCTGATTTTAATATCGGTGCGAATCCCGGCGGCAAAGTAAACTTCACCGGCGGCGAGCCGTGGGAAGCGAAAGAAGTGGTGTTCACCAATTTGACGGTTACCGCCATTCTGAATGCCGCCCGCGGAACCTGGGTAGTGACGGACCAATTCGGCAATTCCTTGTCCGATTACGATTGGTCATATTATTACACTCTCGGCCACGGAACAATCGTGACGCCGGGTGATCCAAACTATAAAGTACCGCCGGTCGGCACCAAAATCGATACGTTGCGCGGATATATCGCCACCTCCTCGGGCGGCGAATCGAACCGCGGATATCGGATCTGCCCGATCTATCCCGGCGATGTCGTCTTTGGAAAAATCGCTCCGGCCGTTACCACGCACCGCCGCAATCCGGTCATCGTCGGCAAAGACAGCACGCCGTCGATCTCCGCCAAAGTATACCGTCAAACATCCGCCGTGGTCAATGGCGCCAACCTGACGTCGCATGTGTTGTTCTACAGCGTCAACAATGGCGCATGGCAGCAAGTGTCGATGCCGACACCGGGTGCTTCGGATTCGGTGACAGCAGCGACGATCCCGGCACAGACGCCCGGCAGCACGGTCCGCTATTTCATAAAAGTGTCCGATGCGGATAATCAATCGACCATTTTGGCGAACAGCGGTGCGCTGACGCAGTATGATTCTTCCAAAGGATTCTTTTTCTATACGGTAATCGACCGATCCGTGAAACCGGTCCTTTCGCCGAGTGACATTCAGAAGACGGAATATGTGAACGGCCGCAGCCCGTATGTCGGCGCCATCGATTCCGTCGGCGGAGTGATCACAGCCGACACATCGCAGCTCCGGTTGACGGCGCTGACCACGGCCGGTTCGACCGCATGGTATATGCAAGTGGGCAACGGTCCGTTCAGCGGACTCTGGCTCACCGGTCCCGATTCCATCATGACGAAATTGAAAATGGGAGACAGCGTGGTGGTGACCGGAACGGTACAGGAAAACTTCGAAGTGACGCGCCTCGGTAACATCACCAAAGGCCGCGTGGTGGCGAGCGGAAAACCGATCCCCGCCCCGGTGAAACTGAAAACCGAGATATTCGGCGACGGTGCGGCGAACGGAAATCTCATCGCGGAACCGTATGAAGGGATGCTCGTGCGTTTCGATTCCGTGACGGTGACGAGCATCGATCCGGTCTTCTCCGAACCGACCGAATATTGGATCAGCAACAGTTCGCAGGCGGTTATCGTCCGCCGCGACGGGCGGAACAATTATTCGAATTCCGTGGCGGACACCGCCATCGGATCCACCATTGTACGCGTGGGGAACCGCTTCGCCTCGGTGACCGGCATCCTCTTCTTCAGCAACGGACGTTATAAAGTAACGCCGCGGACGAATGCGGATTATACCGGATTCAACCCGAACTCCGTCCGCCGAGAACATGTGACGGCGAAACAATATGCACTCGATCAAAACTTCCCCAATCCGTTCAACCCGAGCACGACGCTGCGGTATTCCATCCCGGATGCCGGCGTGGTGACATTGAAGGTGTACAATCTGCTTGGACAAGAAGTGGCGACAGTGGTAAATGAATATCAGAACTCGGGAGTGTATTCCGTCTCGTTCGATGCATCCAAACTGGCGAGCGGCATGTATCTCTACCGCATCACGTCGGGAGAATTTTCCAGCGTGAAAAAGATGCTTCTGTTGAAATAAATGTTTGTTTTCTCCGGAACGGAGTGATACCGTTCCGGAGAACGAAAAATGAAACGCGTTTACATTCATATCGTGTTGGTGACGTTCGGACTTCTTTGGGGCTCCTGTCAAAAAGAATTACCGAATCAACCGAAGACCAATCAAGCGCCCTCCACGCGGCTGTGGCTCTCGTCCACCGAAATTCTCAACGAGACCTCGTCCCGTCAGCACGCGTATTGGTACGGTGAAGATCCGGACGGTTACGTGAAAGGATTTTTGATCGCAACGCCGGAATCGTTGGCGGCGTCGGTCGTCGCTTTTCCCGACACATTCACGTATGCGTGGACGACAAAAAACGACAGCATCATTCCGCTGCCGCTGCTGAAACAACGCAGCCTGTTCACGATCGTCGCGCGGGCGGTCGACAACACGTTCGGTGAATCGACGTTGCTCCCGGAAGGAGCGGTCATCCGACTTTCCCCGCAGCCGTATTGGGATGTGAACGTGAATAAGGTGTACGACGGCGGCGACGTAACGCTGCCGACGCTCTTCGGTGCCATCGACAAAAAAAGTGCGGCACAACTTCTTCCGATTCGGAATACCCCGCCGAAGGTCTTCTTTGCCGTGAATGCGCTCGATTCTTCCACCGTGCAACAGCCCGATTCGACCTTTACCGTCGCGACGTTCTCATGGTACGGGACCGATGTCGACGGCGACAATACGATTTCCTCCTTTAAGATCGCGCTGAACGATTCCGGTCCCCAAAAACGGTGGTTCTCCGTCAGCGGTTCGGTAAAGATGGTGACGCTCATCGCTCCGCGCAGCGCGACGGACAATGCGACCGGTGAAGTGGAAGCGGACGTATACACCGGCACATTCCCCAGCATGCAGTTTCGCGGGAAGATCGCCGGATTAAAACTCGACGCGGAAAATGTTCTTTATCTTCAGGCGCGCGATGTGGCGGGTGACAGCAGCACGACCATTACGATGCCGTCCAATCCTGCCGTTAAAAAATGGTTCGTGAAAAAACCGAAAAGCCGCATGCTCGTTGTTTCGGATTATATACAGACGCCGGCCGGTCCCATTCTCAACAGCTATCGCAACCTTTTAGAGCAAGGACTCCCGGGAAAAGGATTCAGCGCGTTTGATGTGTTGGATATCGGAGCGGGATTGTCCTCGTCGGACAAAGCGAATCAATTCATTATTCCGAAATACGGTTCACTCGTCCCGGCCGCCATGAATCCGGCGTTTATCCACACATTAAAATTGTTCGATCTCGTGATGTGGGTGAGCGACCTTTCGCCGAGTTATGTTCCGGCGCAGATCGGTCTGTTCAATTATACGCTCACCGGCGGTAAGGTGATCTTCACCACCGGATTTCCCGCCAATTATCTTGCGATCATACCGACGGCGATCCGGACGATGAACGACTTCGCTCCGATCGACAGCGTTACCACCGATACGGTCTCGACCACCTCCGTGCACACGAACGCCGATACCCGGATGCCGCGTGCCACGAGGGTTTTGTCGCTTGATCCGGCATATCCGGAGCTGGCGTTCGATTCCAGCGTTGCCATTCATTCCGTGAACATGCGCCGCATCTATAAACGTGCCGACGCTCGGTATCTGTACGAAATCGATTCCTCCAAATTTTATTATACCAACAACACGTTCCGGTATCAAGGAACGCCGGAGATCGCCACCATCGACGCCAACCGGTCGATTGTTTTTGTGGCAGTGCCGCTCCATCTGCTGAACGGCCGGACAAAAAATCTTCACCTGTTCTTCAAGCAGGTGATCGAAAACGAATTCGGATTCAATTGACGTCGCGATGACCCGATTCCTTTCCATATGGATGATGTTCCTTCTCACCGGCAGTGCGCTCCACGCCCAGGTGTTGGAAAAAATGCGCGAGCAGCAGCAGAACGCCGCTTTGTTCGGCACGATCGTGGGCCGCGTGGTGGATGAAAACACCGGCGAAGGTTTGCCGGCGGCGAATATTCTCGTGAAGGGGACGTATTACGGAGCGTCGACCGACTTCGAAGGAAATTACAAGATCGAACGGATCAATCCCGGCACGTACAATCTCGATGTCACGCTGCTTGGTTACAAGACCGTTCAATATTCCGGCATTAAAGTGGAAGCGAACAAAAAGGTCGAACTCGACGTGAAAATGTCGGAATCGGTCCTGTCGCTCGGTCAGGAAGTGGTGATCATCGGAGAAAAACGGCTCTTCGACGTGGAAGAGACGTCGAGTAAACGGACGATCAAAACGGAAGATATCACCGTCGCTGCCGTAACGAATGTGAAAGATGTCGTCGGCTTGCAGACCGGCGTCGTACAATCCGACAATGAGATTCATATCCGCGGCAGCCGCGGTTATGAGAATGCGTACCTTGTGGACGGGGTCTCCGTGCAGGACGTCCTCGGCGGATCGGGTTTCGGCTTGCAAGTGAGTCCGGATGCGATTCAGGAGATGGAAGTGATCACCGGCGGATATAACGCGGAGTACGGTCAAGCGACATCCGGCGTCGTGAACATTACCACGAAAGAGGGGAGCGACAAATACAACGGTGGCATTTCGTACAAAACGGACAGAATTAACGGAGTCGAATCGCGTCACTTCTTTAATACCGATATGCTCGAAGCGAATTTGAGCGGACCGGTGCCGCTGATGAATTCTCTCCTGCCGGGAACGGTAAGCTTTTTCGGCAACGTGGCGGCGAATGTGACGGACGGATATACACGATGGTCCGAACGGATCCGGCTCGGTCGTCCGACGGGGGACTATGACAAACGGGTGCCGACACAACTTTTCTCCACGATTTATCACGGTTCGGATTTTGCTTTCCGATTGGCGAACAGTTATTCCTGGTCTACCAAACTTACCTGGAAACCCGATCCGACGTTCAAACTGGCGTACGCCTACAATCAATCGGTCTCGCTCGACCAGAATTCCGCGACGGTGAAAACATCGCTTGAACGGGAGGAACCGCAGCCGGGTTACCAATACGATTTCCAGAACATTTTGGACAGTGCACAGACTTTTACACAGATCAACATTCAGCACACCATCTCCATCACGCAGACCTTATCGTCGAAATCGTTCTTTGATATCCGGTTAAGCCGGTACACCGCGCACGTCCGCGGCGACGCGAACGGCAAAGATTATACGGAATACAACGAACCGCGCGACATCGTCACGCTCCCCATCGAATATTATTATCCCGATTCCGTCCGCGTGGGGGTGATTCCCGGCGACGGATTTTATGACCTCGGAAGCCCGTTCAGCTGGCGGGATCATTATATCGACGATTACACGTTCAAATTCGATTTTACGAACCACTTCACCGAGAAGAACAAATTTAAGACCGGCATCGAGATGAAATTCCAGCATCTGCAAATGATCGACATTTCGCAGCCCTGGATCAAACCGCTCGGATTGAACAACGACATCTATAAAGTGAATCCTGCTTCGGGGGCCATGTATGCGCAGGAGAACATTTCGATCAGCGGTATGGTGTTAAATTTCGGTCTGCGCTTCGATTATTGGTTCCCCGGCAAGTTTGTGGACGATGCCATCAACAATCCGAATGTGCAGCTTGCGTCGGAAGATATCCGCACCCAATACCGGTCGCAAACCTCCGAATTGTTCGGCGGCCGGTGGAAGGGAAGGATCAGTCCGCGGCTCGGTATCTCTCATCCGGTGTCGGACAATCAAACGCTCTTCTTTTCGTACGGGCATTTCTCCAAACTGCCGCGGCCGACGTATGTCTATTCCAAACTGACCGAAAGCAGCGCCCGGTCGTCCGTGCAGACGATCGGCAACCCCAATCTGAATCCCGAAACGACCGTGGCGTACGAACTCGGATTGCGCAATCAAATCACCGAAAACGATGTGCTGACGTTAACCGCCTATTACAAGGATATTTTCGATTACATCACCGCGCGCAGTGTGCGCGCCACCAGTGTTCGGTTCTCCCGCGGTTCGTACACCACGTATGTGAATTCGGATTATGCCCGGACACGCGGTTTCGAATTCGACTACACGCACCGGTTCTCGCCGCAGTTCCGGACGACCTTCTCCGGATCGTATTCCATCGCAACGGGAAAAAGTTCTTCCGCAACGGAAGCACTCTTTAATCTTTCCACCGGAAATGATGAAGCGTCAATTAAAGAAAATTTCGTGTCGTGGGACCGACCGTGGCAGATGAATCTCACGTCGATCCTGAACGTGAAAACGAACGAACCGCTGTTTGATTACGCCCCCGGCGTGCTGGATGATTACACCGTGTATGCGCGGGCATTTTTCCAATCGGGCAAACGGTATACCGAACAGATTTTTACCGGATACGATTCCGACGGCCGGCCGTTGTACCGCAGCAAAATCGAAGATCCTCTCCAATTGCTGGCGGAATACTGGTTTTATGTGAACATGAATATCGAAAAATATTTCGATCTCGGTTTCGGCCGGCTCACCGTCAGTCTGGAGATCCAAAACCTTTTCGACAATAAGAATACGCAGATCGTCAATTCCGTCACCGGAAAGGCATACGAATACGGAGACAATACGCCGACCTCCTTCAATGATCCGCGATTCCCGGATTTGCAGGGGACCATCTCACCGTATCCGTACAACGCGGCGCGTTATTTGGCTCCGCGGACAGCCCGGCTGGGAGTGGCGCTCCGATTTTGACCAATGTGATGAACCACATCCTCCGACATATCGTCGTCACCGTTCGTCCGGCAGTGCTGGCCGTGCTGTTGCTGGCTCTCGTCACCGCATTGCCGGCGCAGCTGGTGCCGAATCTCGGCGGTCAACGCTCCGGTATTTCGTCGTTTCAATTCCTGAAAATCGGCGGGGATGCACGCGGGGCGGCGATGAGCGAGGCGGTTATTGCCGCCGTGAACGACGTGTCGGCTTTGTATTGGAATCCCGCCGGTTTAACAAACATGACAACGAATCAGGCGGTCTTTTCCCATACCGAATGGGTGGTGGACTTACAGCACGAATTTTTCGGAATCAGTTATTCGCTCGGAAACAATGACTTCGTCGGATTTTCGTTTACGGCGCTGCATACCGATCCGATGCAGATTACCACGGAGTATCAACCGACCGGAACCGGGAATTATTTTAACTTCAGCGATATCGCCGTCGGCGGCACCTATGCCCGTAAAATGACCGATCAATTCAGTTTCGGCATCACCGCGCGGTATGTGCGCGAGACCATCGCCGAATTGCATACCGATGCGGTGTTGATCGATATCGGGACGTACTATTATATGGGATTGGGTACATCGCGGTTTTCGGTGGTCGTTTCCAATTTTGGGGACAACGTGGAACCGACCGGAACGACGGCCAACGGTGCCGGCGTCGACGTCAGTTCGTTCCAAGGTTTTTCCCCGCCGACGATGTTCAAACTCGGATATGCGTTCGAACCGTACCAAGATGAATCGAACCGGGTGACCGCTTCCATTCAATTAAATCATCCGAACGACAATGCGGAAAACGTGCGCGTCGGCGTCGAATATGAATTTGACAAAATGTTCTTTCTGCGCGGGGGAGTGAAGCGGACGATCGGCGAATCGCTGTTCGGACGTTCGACCTCATCGGCGGAGGATGTATCGTTCGGCGGCGGCGTGCGGATACCGCTGGGAATTACGGTGGCGAACGTGGACTACGCCTATACCAATTTTAACGAACTCGGTTCGATCCATCGTTTGACGATTTTGCTGACGTATTGATGATGACATCACGGTTACGACATACTTCTGTGCTTCCGGTGATCGCGGCGATCGTTGTGTCGCTGTGGATCTTGCCCGGCTGTGAGGAAAATCCCGCGGACATTCCGCGGAATCAAGCGATCCCTTCCATCAGCGACACCTCCTATGTCGAAAAAAGCACATGGACCGGCATTTTCAACCGTCCCCGGTCGATCGCCTACGGATTGGATCAACTGCTGTATGTTGCCGATACCTATAATGACCGTGTGGTGATGTTGAATCAGGCGGGTCAAATTCTCAGCGTCAGCAAACCGATCCGCCGCCCCATCGCCATAGCCCAGGATGTCCGGCTCGATCTGTTGGTCGGTGCGGAAGCGATCGAACCGGCGACCGGTGATACGATCGGGATCGTGCTGCGCATTAAATTGGTCGCGGCCAATCACAATTTGAACACGGCGCAGATGGACACGATCTGGAAAGAACCGGCCCGTCCGAAACGCCGGTTCGTCGGTATCGGCATCATACTGAACGACGAGTATCTTGTGGCGAGGGATGGTCCGGACAACAGCAGTATCGTCGATCCCGATGCACGGATTCTGCGGTTCCGCTACCGGCAGAATGCCACGACAAAAAAAGATTCGTTCATCACACCGCTCGGCGAACTGCAATCCGGAGCGGGGAGTTCCATCACGAATTTGAATCATCCCACCGGTATTGCCACCTTCCCGAACAGCGGGGATTTTGTGATCACCCAGCGGTCGGACGGGATCCAGTATGCGGCAATCTTGATGACCTTCACGAAAAATCTCGACTTTGAAGGATGGCTGCCGCGATACGATCCGACAAATCCGGATCAGCGTACAACCGAATTTATCAGTCCGAACAGATTTAAGAATGCCTTCGGCGTCGGCATCGATCGAACGCGCCGCGACATCTTTATTGTGGACACGGAACTGGACAGTGTGGTAAAGTTTAACAATCGCGGACGATTTAAGATTGAATCGTTCGGCAATAAGACTCCCGGCATGTCGCTGAATAATCCGGGCGGGGTGGCCGTTGCGGACAACACGTTGTTTGTGTGCGATACCGACAACAACCGCATCGTTCTTTACCGTCTTTCGACGGATAACTGATCCGACCATGCACTCGAACCGGCAGGACAGACGAACCCGTCTGTCCTTTTTTATTTCATGAAGATCGTCGTTGTCAGCGGCGCAGGCCTTTCGGCGGAAAGCGGCATTCCCACCTTTCGGGACAGCGACGGATTGTGGGAGAACCACCGCATCGAAGATGTTGCTTCACCCGAAGGATGGCGGCGGAACCGTTCGCTCGTGCTCGATTTTTATGCTCAACGCTTTCGCGCACAGCAGGAGTGTCTGCCCAATGCCGCGCATCGGGCCATTGCCGCATTGGCGGAAACATTCACCGTGGTGAACATCACGCAGAATATCGATACGCTGCTGGAACGAGCAGGTGTCGAGAATGTGTGGCATCTTCATGGCCGCATCGACCGCCAAAAATGTGAATTCCACCAATCGCTTGCCTTCGAGGAATATTCAGAGAATACCTGTACGTATCGATCGGCCATTACGCGGCCCATCGCGGAAGGGGACCGGTGTCCCGCCTGCGGTGGTCATCTGCGTCCAGATATCGTTTGGTTCGGCGAGCCGGTGGAGATGCGGGAGGATATGTTAATGGAATTGATCCGAACGACGGATATCTTCATTGGCGTGGGAACGTCGGCGTTGGTGTATCCCGCAGCGGGGTTGCTGTCGATGTTCCGCAGAACGCCGGAGAAATATTTCATCGATCCGCGTCCCAACCCCGAAGTGACGGGCGGATTTACAATCCTGCAAGGAAAGGCGAGCGAGCAGTTGCCGATGTTGGCGGAGCGGTTGATGGGCGGTTCGGCGGGGCGGCGGGAATAATTATCCGGTATTCCGCAATCCGGCGGCGATGCCGTTGATGCACAGAAACATTGTCTCTTCCAACTCTCTTCGCTCGTTTTCGCCGATCGTTTCCTTCCGCAACCGCCGCAATAATTCCACCTGCATCAAACTGAGCGGATCGACATACGGATTCCGCAGGACGATCGAACGCCGGAGGGTCGGATTGTTCTCCAGGATCTCTGTTTGTCCGGTAACGCTCAAGATCGTTCGTTGTGTCGCCTCGAATTGATCGCGCAGAATTCCGTACATCGATTGTCGGATCTCCGCGGGCCGGACCAATGACGCATATTCCTCCGCAATGTCAAAATCCGCTTTCGCAACGATCATCTGGATATTGTCTACCAGCGACCGGAAAAAATCCCAGTGGTCGTACATCTGACGGAGCGTAGCGCGTGTGCGGGCATCATCGGCGGCAAGGGCCGCACTTACGCCGAGCCAGCCGGGGAGGTTGTGCCGGCTCTGCATCCAGGCGAATACCCAGGGGATTGCCCGCAGATCTTCGATCCGTTCGGTATTTGTTCTCTTCGCCGGTCGCGAACCGATCTTCATTTTGGTGATCTCCCGGAGCGGCGTCGCCTGAAAATAATAGTGCACCAATCGGGGATCGTCATACACCACGGAACGATATCGTTCAAATCCTTTAAGCGCTGCTGCGTCCATCGCGGCAAACCACCGCGTGTGGTTTGTTCGCTTCACGGCGCGCAGGTTCGTTTTATCGAAAAATTTTAATAACATCGCGGATGAGGTCAGTTCAAGGGTCCGCTGCGCCATCTCCGGATGGAAATATTTCAGAGAAATCACCTCTCCTTGTTCCGTGATTTTCATCCGGCCGTTGATTGAATGGCCGTTCAGTGCCATGACCGCTTGAAATTCCGGACCGCCGCCGCGGCCGACCGTACCGCCCCGGCCATGGAAGAACATCCAGTCGATGCCGTGCGCCGCGGAACATTTCGCCAACCGCCGCTGCGTGGTATAGAGTTCCCAATTGGAGCAAATGATACCGCCATCCTTACTGCTGTCCGAATATCCCAGCATCATCTCCTGCCGGTTCTTGCGGTATTGAAGATGCCGCCGATACGCCGGATTGTCATACAGGCGGGAAATGATCGTTTCGGAAGCGCGGAGGTCGCCGATGGTTTCGAAAAGCGGAACGATATCCAGCGCGCTCCGTTCTTGGGGACCGGAATATAATCCGGTCAGTTTCATAAAAAAGAGAACCTCCAGCACATCGGCGGGAGATTCGGTCATACTGATCACGTACGAACGGACCGCATTCGGATCGATCTCGTCCAATGCCCGTTTGATCACGGAAAATGTCGCCAGCACTTCGGCGCTCCGCTCGGACAATGCTTCGCTGCGGAACAACGCGGGAGTATCGGAGAGAATCGTGTCGGTGAGATATGCAATACGCTGTTCATCCGACAATTCACCGTACGGCACATTATATTGGGCGGCAATTTCCGCCACCGCGGCGGAGTGGACCGCCTTGTGCTGCCGGATGTCGAGCGTTGCCAGATGGAATCCAAATGTTTCCGCGGAGCGGATCAGCCGCTCCAACGTGCCACCGGCCAGCACTTTCCCTTTGTTGTGCAGAAGACTGTCGCGGAGGAGATACAATTCATCCAGAAACTCGGCGGAGGATCCGTATGTCGTTTCGTTGTCCGACAGCGTTCCGTCCAACTTTTTCTTGTACCGCAGCAGCTTTCGGTAGATCAAAGCGATTTTGATCCGGTACGCCTCATTCCGGTTCCGAACCACCGGCGGAAACAGTTCCTGGCGTTCGTCGAGATCGGCCGAAATGGAAACATTCAACCGGGGATCGATCGGTACCACGGCAGTCGATTCGCTGCGGTTCACATACAGCTCGTCGACCAGCGAAAGATACATGTCCAACGCCGTCACTGCTTGTTTCTTCAGCGTCTGCCAGGTGACATCGGCCGTCACATAAGGATTTCCGTCGCGGTCGCCGCCGATCCACGAACCGAAGCGGATGAACGACGGAACATTTCCCGCCAGCGACGGATAAGTTTCGGCGAGGGACTGCTGCAACTCGCGGTAGAACGCCGGCACGGTATGTTGAAGCACCTTGGTGAAATAAAACAATCCGTTGGTTACTTCGTCCAGCGGCGTAATATCGTACGACCGTGTTTCCTCCGTCTGCCACAAGCTGGTGATATTCCGGCGGAGCGATTCGATCAATTCGGTGCGTTCGTCCCGGAGCAGTTCCTTGCGTTCCAGCAGATCCAGCACTTCCCAGATGCGCGAATGTTTTTCCAGCACCGTTCGCCGCAGCGCCTCCGTGGGATGGGCGGTGAAGACGGGGGAGAGGAAGACGCGGGAGAGGAAGCGGGAAATTTCCGCCGCCGTCACCCCTTTTTTCTTCGCCCGGTGCAGCGTGTTCCGCAGCGATCCGTTCGGGTACTGCGCGCTGCCGGACATTTTTTGACGGCGCAGCCGGTGGATACGATGCTGCTGTTCCGCGATATTCACCAATTGAAAGTAGATGGAAAATGCGCGGATCAGTTTTTTGAGCGCGGCCGGATCCAATCGTGAAAATTTTGCCGTCAGTTGGCGTTTCACCTCCGTGTTCCTGCCGGAACGGTACGCCTTGGCGGAAGAACGGATATACTCCTCCAAAGCGAAAAATCTTTTTCCTTCTTGTTCGGTAATCACCTCGCCAAGCAGGTTGCCCAGCAGGCGGATGTTGTGGCGAAGGATCGCGTCGATATCGGCGGACGATTTAACGCTCACGGTTTATTTCTGCCTTCCGGTGATCTGCGACATGCGTATGAGGACGGTTTCGATCTCTTTGTCCCAAAATTTCCAATCATGGCCGCCGGGGGATTCGTGCATTTCGAACGAAATTCCCTTTTTCCGGAATTGTGCCGCCAGGATGTGCGTCTGCTCGATCACTTCGGGGATGCCATCCTGAGAGCCGGCGGAGAGATAAAAGTACGGCAGAGATTTGACGAACGCTTTTTCCGTCAATGCGGGAATATCATACTCAAACCATTCCGGTCGGCGTGTTTCTCCGAATGCAGACCGAACGCTGATAATCGTCTCTTTGGAGCGCCGTGCGACGATCACGGAATCTTCCAAGCCGAACGGAAATTGGATGGAGGGACTGATACCGGCGGCAAAACAATATTTTAACGGATATTTTAATCCTGCCTTCAGAGCGCCGTATCCTCCCATGGAAAGTCCGGCAATTCCCCGGTTGAATTTTGATTGGATCACGCGGTATTTTTTTTCGACATGGTCGATGAGGTCCACACTGATAAAATCTTCATATCGAGCATTAGGGGCCGTGAAGGAATTGGCATACCAGCTGTTTTTCCCGTCCGGCGTGATGATGATGATGCGGTGCTCCTTCGCATAGCGGACCAGGTTCGACAGCTTCACCCAATTGGTGTAGTCCCCCGCGAATCCATGCAAAAGATAGAGCACAGGATACCGCTCCTGAGTTTTAGAATACCCGTCCGGAAGTACGGCATAATAGGCGGTCATCCGTTGCAGGGAAGGGCTGAAAAGGCTGTCTTCCGTCACCGTCACTTGAGACAGCGCCGGCGTCAACAGAAGTCCGATCAAAAGAATCACAACATACATGAGAGTGTCCCTGAGAATATTCATTCTATCATAACGTAAAATTATCCTTATTTCAATGCAAATTTGACGATTTCCAATTAATTATTATATTCAACAAGCACACCGCTTCCTACTTCAGCAAAGGGGACTCATGAAAAAGATCGGCATTTTGTACGGACAGGAAAATACTTTTCCACCCGCGTTCATCGAACGAGTGAATGCGTTGAAAGAAAAAGATATCGTTGCGGAGTCCGTTTCGATCGATAAAGTGATGCAGGGGGAAGCGACATCCTACGACGTAATCATCGACCGCATCTCTCAGGATATCCCTTTCTACCGCGCCTATTTAAAGAATGCGGCGCTGAACGGAACGGCAGTGATCAACAATCCGTTTTGGTGGAGCGCCGACGAAAAGTTCTTCAACAATTGCCTGGCGACGAAGATCGGCGTAGCGGTGCCGAAGACGGTGATTCTCCCTTCCAATCAACATCCCCCCGATACGAATGAACGTTCGATGCGGAATCTTGCTTATCCGCTCGACTGGGAGTCCATTTTCCGTTACATCGGCTTTCCGGCATATTTCAAACCGTTCGCCGGCGGCGGATGGAAAAATGTGTACAAAGTGAATACGGTCGATGAATTTTTCAAGGCGTATAACGAAACAGGACAGCTGGTGATGATGTTGCAGGAAGAGATCACCTTCACGGAATATTTCCGCTGCTACAGCATCGATTGCCGGGATGTGCACATCATGCAATATGAACCGCGGAATCCGCACCATCTGCGCTACGTCAAAAACGGACCGCCGGTCGCGCAAAAAATATTGGACACTGTCAAAAGCGGCGTGCTGACGCTGAACGAATATCTGGGGTATGATTTTAATACCGTGGAGTTTGCGATCAGGGACGGAGTGCCGTACGCGATCGATTTCTGCAATCCCGCACCCGATGCCGATATTCATTCCGTCGGTCAGGAAAATTTTGACTGGATCGTCGAAGCGGCGGCCTCCATGGCGGTGCGCCGGGCAAAAGCCCACCGGCCGGGAAAAAACAACCTCCGGTGGGGAAAATTCGTCTCGTCGTTCGCCTCCGGCAAAGGGATCGAATGAAATCCAAACTGTTCACGCTGGGGATCGAAGAAGAGTTTCAGATCGTCGATCCGGTGACGCGCGACCTCAAATCGCACATCGAAGAGATCCTTGCCGAAGGGAAGGTCATCCTGCGGGAAAATATCAAACCCGAGATGCACCAGTCGGTCGTGGAGGTCGGAACGGAGGTGTGCGAAAATGTGCAGGATGCACGCCGGGAAGTGATAAAACTCCGCAGCACGCTGTCGACCCTGTCGCAGAAAAAAAATCTCCGTATTGCCGCCGCCGGAACACATCCGTTTGCCCGATGGGAAGCGCAAAAAATTACCGATCACGAACGGTACCGGGAGATCGTGGAGGATATGCAGCAGGTGGCACGGGCCAATCTGATCTTCGGACTGCATGTGCATGTCGGCATGCCGGACCGTGAAACGGCGATCCAGGTGATGAACACCGCCCGCTATTTTTTGCCGCACATCTTCGCTCTCTCCACGAATTCCCCGTTTTGGATGGGGAGTAATACCGGATTTAAATCGTACCGCATCAAGATCTTCGAACGGTTCCCGCGGACCGGGATTCCCGACACGTTTGAGTCGCTCTCCGATTACGAAGAGTACATCAAACTGCTGATCAAAACGAAATGTATCGATAATCCGAAAAGGGTATGGTGGGACATTCGGCTTCATCCGTTTTTCGAAACGATCGAATGGCGCGTTTGCGACATTCCGATGCGCGTGGACGAAACGATCGCACTGGCGGCCTTGATGCAGGCCGTTACCGCCAAGCTGTATAAATTGTTCAAAAAAAATCTCGGCTTCCGGATCTACAAAACCCGGCTGCTCAACGAAAACCGGTGGCGCGCCGCCCGGTACGGCATCGGCGGCAAATTGATCGATTTCGGCAAACAGGAGGAAGTGCCGTTTTCCCATCTGATCGAGGAACTGCTCGAATTTGTCGACGATGAGATCGATGAACTCGGGAGCCGGAAAGAGGTCGAATATGTCCGGCAGATTTTGGCGATGGGGACCGGAGCGGACCGGCAGCTGAAAGTATGGAACGAAACGAACGACATAAACGCCGTCGTCGATTTGATCATTAAAGAAACGGCGATGGGACTGGAGTAATACCCTCCGCCGTCAATTTTACACAATAAAGGATAGAGTTCGTGAATCATGATATCACCGCATTGCGGTTCGATACGGAATTGAGCAGCGGCGCACGGAATGCCATTGTCGACTGCCTGCGGCTGAAAAAAGAGGAACGGATCACCATCATCACCGATCTGGCGACGGCTGAAATCGCCGCATCGCTCGTGCACGAGATCGAACAGGTCGGTTCGGAATACAGCGTCTTCGTCATGGAAGATTACGCCGAACGCCCGCTGAAGGATATGCCCTCTGTGATCCTGGAAGACCTCGCACGCTCGCACTGCAGCATTTTTGCCGCCATCACCCAGACGGGAGAACTCGGTTCCCGCATTCAAATGACGAGCGTTGTGAACCGGCACAAGATCCGCCACGGCCACATGGTGAACATCAACAAGCAGATCATGATGGAAGGAATGCGGGCCGATTTTCTGGAAGTGGACCGGATCAGCCAGCGGCTCGTGGAAAAAGCCCGCGCCACCAAAGTGATCAAAGCCACCACGCCGGCCGGCACGGACTTCACCGCCGAGTTCGCGCCGCATCTGAAATGGCTGAAGACCAGCGGCATCATCTCTCCCGAGAAATGGGGAAACCTTCCCGGCGGCGAAATTTTCACCTCGCCGAACATGACGAACGGCCTGTTCGTCGTCGACGGCGTCGTAGGGGATTATCTCTGTCAAAAGTGGGGCGACATTAAAAATTATCCCCTCGCCATCACCGTTAAAGAAAACCGGATCGCTTCCGTCGAGTGCGACAACGCGGACCTCCGAAAAGAATTTATGGAATACACCCACACGGACGAGAACAGCAACCGCGTGGGGGAATTCGCGATCGGCACCAACATCGCGTTAAAAAAGATCATCGGACACATTCTGCAGGACGAAAAATATCCGGGCATTCATATCGCATTCGGGCATCCGTATGCCGATCATACCGGACAAAACTGGGTTTCGACGACGCACATCGATTGTGTCGGCCGGGATTTTGATATTTGGATGGATGACGTGAAAGTGATGGAAAAAGGGAAATTCCTGTTCCACAATTTTTAATGGTGAACGAATCCTGCGGCCCACCGCACCGTTCTGCCGACACACCGCCACTACCATGACACCCCCAACCCGGCCACTATCGGAAGTCGCAGCGGTCTTTTTTAAGCTCGGTTGTATCGGCTTTGGAGGACCGGCCGTTCATATGGCGATGATGGAAGAAGAGGTCGTGCGAAAACGAGGGTGGATGACGCGGGAATAT
Source organism: uncultured Chitinophagaceae bacterium (assembly GCA_964603685.1). Classification (GTDB taxonomy): domain Bacteria; phylum Bacteroidota; class Ignavibacteria; order UBA10030; family UBA8401; genus UBA8401. The sequence goes on along the minus strand of CAZRWF010000001.1, from coordinate 18,236 downwards.
TTTCTCGACATGGTCGGTGCCGTCAATTTGATTCCCGGTCCGAATTCCACGGAAATGACCATGCACTGCGGCAGGATGCGCGCCGGGATTCCCGGATTGATCGTCGCCGGCCTTTGTTTCATCGGTCCCGCCGCTGTACTTACCGCACTCTTCGCATGGATGTATGAAACGTACGGCTCTCTTCCGGAATTGGAACCGTTTCTGTACGGAATTACTCCCGCGGTGATCGCCGTGGTGCTCCATGCACTGTTGCTTCTCGGCCGCACCGCGTTAAAATCCGTCGAATTGATCGTCATCGCGCTTCTCACTTTCGCCGCCTGTCTATTCGGCGTAAATGAGATCTTCGCACTTTTTGCCGCCGGTGGAACGGGGATTCTCATTTCATTTCTCACGCGAAGAAACGGAACCGTCAAGAGCGTGCTGCCGTGGTCGGTCATACCGTTGATCTCCTCTGTTATTGCACAATCGCATTCCTCGATATTCCTTATTTTTCTCAAGATCGGAGCAATCTTATACGGTAGCGGATATGTTCTGTTTGCTTTTTTTGAAAGCGAATTGGTGAGTACCGGACTTTTGAGCCGGCAAGTTGTGATCGATGCGATAGCCGTCGGACAAATGACCCCCGGACCGCTATTTTCCGCCGCAACGTTTGTCGGTTGGCAACTCGGCGGACCTGCGGGAGCGGCGGCCGCAACGGCGGGAATATTCCTGCCGTCGTTCTTGTTCGTTGTTGTACTGCATCCGCTCATTCCGATGTTGCGCAGGTCCGCAGCGATGTCGTCGTTTCTGGACAGTATCAATGCGGCGTCGGTAGCGGTCATTCTTTCGGTTGTGGCGGCGATGGGGGCACAATCGGCGGGTGATGTGAGATCCATCCTCATCGCTGCCGGTAGTTTTGCGGCAGTGTATTATTTTCGCTCGCTCAACAGCGCCGTTGTAGTGGTCGGCGGCTCCGCAGCGGGATTTTTTTTACGAATGGTTCCCTTATGATCCCGCACATCCGGAAACAGATCAACGAAGAGTTCACCGACGCCCGGTATCAGGCGTTTCTCCGCGATTTGAATACACGGTACAAATATCCGACCGATTTCCGTTCCGCTGAGACGCCGATCTTTTTGCCGGTGGAGTTGACACGGCATCTGGTGAAAGGGGCCGAAGAAATCGTAGCGCAGTTGAGAACGCCGGAATTTCGTCAACATGCTGCCACCGCCATACCGCCGGGACGATCCGTCCCCAACGAATCGGATCATCCGGTATTTTTACAGGTGGATTTCGGCATTTGCCGGGATGAGAACGGAAATTTATTCCCGCAGTTGATCGAATTGCAGGGGTTTCCCTCATTATACGGATATCAAGCGTTCTTAAATGACATGACTCGGAAACATTATTCGATTCCGCCCGGATATGCGGCGGCGTTCAACGGTTATGTCCGCGAAACATACAATGACTTATTGCGCGACGTGATCGTCGGCCGATCGGACCCGCGCAACGTGGTGCTGCTCGAAATTGAACCGGAACAACAGAAGACGCGGATCGATTTTGCAATTATGGAAGAAATGCTCGGCATCCGGACCGTCTGTTTGACCAAAGTGAAAAAACGAGGAAAAGCTCTGTTTTATTCGGAAGGGGGAAAAGAGATCCGTATCGAACGGATCTACAATCGGGTGATCTTCGACGAACTGGAGAGAAAACAGATCTCCGCCGAGTTCCGTTTTACCGACGAATTGGACGTGGAATGGGTCGGTCATCCCAATTGGTATTTTCGCATCAGCAAACATACGTTGCCGTTTCTGAAAAGTGCATACGTGCCGGAATGCCGGTTCGTCAGCGACCGTCAGATCGATCCCGGAGAACTTCACCGGTATGTACTTAAACCGCTGTACTCGTTCGCCGGACTCGGCGTCGATATCGATGTCACGGCGGAAAAATTGGCGGCGCTTTCCGATCCCGCGCAATTTCTGCTCCAACGCAAGGTGGAGTATGCGGACGTGATCGAAACGCCGGACGGTTTTGCAAAAGCGGAGATCCGGATGATGTATATCTGGAAAGAGAGACCGATTCTGGTAAAAAATCTCGTCCGCTTGAGCAAAGGAAAAATGATGGGAGTCGATTTTAACAAAAATAAAACCTGGGTCGGTTCCAGCATCGCGTATCACGAACCGCTGTAAGAGGACGTTGTATGAAAAAAAAAGGGACACGTCAAACGATTTATATTAAAAACATGGTTTGCGACCGTTGTATTCGAGTGGTGCGCGAAGAACTGACATCGATGGGGTATGTCGTCCACCGCGTGGAATTGGGAGAAGCCGAACTGGACCGCGGGAAGGAAAAAACGGAACTGCGGGACATCGGCGAGATGCTGAAACGTAACGGATTTGAATTGATCGAAGATAAGAATGTGAAGGTGATCGAGGCGATCAAAACGGCCGTTATCCGTTTAGTACATCATAATTACGACGCCGAACCGATGAAGATGAAATATTCGGAGTATCTCTCGCGCGCCGTGGGAAAAGATTATCACTCGCTCAGTCTGTTGTTTTCCTCCGTCGAAAACGTCACCATCGAACAGTATATCATCCGCCAGAAGATCGAACGGGTGAAGGAGCTGATGAAATATGACGACCGGTCGCTGTCCGAAATCGCTTATATGATGAAATACAGCAGCGTTCAGCATTTGTCCAACCAATTTAAATCGGTCACTGGTTTTACCCCCAGTCAATTTAAAAAACAGATCCCGTCGCATCGCGGCCACCACCATCACCGTATTCCGCTGGATAAGGTGTGAACCGGCCGAAGAAAAATCCTGCACATTAAACTCCGTAATATGTAAAGAAATCCGACCCCTCACTCCGTATGTTAGTGCAGTTCACAACACACAATGGAGGAGGTACCATGTTCCAATCAATCGTCGCCACACTCGTTTTCGCCTATTTCGTAGGCGCCCAAACTTCCGATCACCGGGAAGAAGGGATGCACGACCATCATCATTCCGACGCAACAAATGAAATTGTTTTCACCGGGATGCCGAGCACCATTTTTCTCGGTGTCCCTATGTCGATGGACGGATCCGGAACGAGTTGGATTCCGTCCGACGGTGAAGCACCCATGAAGATGTTCCATGCCGGGGAGTGGATGGTGATGACCCACGGCAGTCTGTTTCTGCGGTATGTTTCACAATTCGGACTTCGGCCGGCCGATGAATTCAGTTTCCCCAATTGGTATATGATCTCCGCACAACGTCCGGTGGGGAACGGTCAACAACTCTCCTTCCGCGCCATGGTGAGTGCGGACAGAATTTTTGACGGCGGTGAAGGATATCCGCTGTTGCTTCAAAGCGGAGAAACGTGGAACGGTAAACCGCTGATCGATCGGCAGCATCCGCACGATGTTTTTGCCGAATTATCCACAACCTTCAGCAAACAATTTTCGCCGGGAACGGGGGCCTTTCTCTCCGTCGGATACCCTGGAGAACCGGCGATGGGTCCGTCGGCATTTATGCATCGTCCCGCGGCTCGCCCCAATCCCGATGCACCGATCGGCCACCACTGGCAGGATGCCACGCATATTACGTACGGTGTTGTGACCGCGGGTGCCGTGTTTTCCCAATGGAAGGTGGAAGCGTCGATCTTTACTGGCCGGGAACCGGATGAAAACCGCTGGAATTTTGAGCGACCCCGATTCGATTCCTACAGCGGCCGTCTTTCGATAAATCCGTCCAATGAATTGTCGATGCAAGCGTCGTACGGTTTTCTCCGTGATCCGGAAGGGCATGGGGATGATGCGTTGAGGATGTCCGCATCGATTCTCTATTCCACACTGCTGGATGACGATCGATCCTTTCATATGTCGTCTATTTGGGGACAAAATGAAGAACATCATCAGGCGTTGACCAGTTTGTTGTTGGAAAGTGCCGCGGAATTTCACGAGTGGGGAGTGTATGGAAGGGGAGAAATTGTTCAAAAACCGAGGGGAAAACTCGGATTTACCGCCGGGAAAGAGACCATCGAAACGGTGAAACAAGTGACGGCAGGGGTGTACTATCCGATCCATCGCGGTGACATTGTGGAGGTTCGTTTGGGGATTCAGGGAATGCTCTCTTTCCCCGGTGAATTTCTGCGATCAGTCTATGGACCCTCACCCGGCTCGGTGCAAATGTATATTCACCTGCAATAATAATGCTGTACAAAATTTGACATAAAGTGTACGAGGAAATATACCTCGATACCGTACCTTATCACGAACGAAAAAATAATTTAACCATTGGAGGCGTTATGAATATTCAACATCTTACCATCAGCGGCATGACGTGCGGACATTGCGTTATGTCCGTAAAAAAAGAATTGTCGAAATTAGAAGGTGTCACCGTACAATCAGTTTCGATCGGATCGGCAACAATCGCCGTCGATGAAAGCCGCGTCGAACGGAACGTTTTGGAAAAAGCGGTCGAAGAAGCCGGATACACCGTGACGGCGATACAATAACCGTCCATACTCATCATACCTTGAACATACGTTTTTCGAAGGAAAATATTATGGAACCGAAAATTCAGACCGTCTCTCTCCCTATCGAAGGGATGACCTGTGCCAGCTGCGTTACACGCGTGGAAAAGGCGATCAAAACCGTGGAAGGTGTCCGATCCGTTGCGGTGAATCTTGCGACGGAAAAAGCGACGTTGACTCTCGATCCCGCCATTGCAAACGCCGCACGAATCTCTGCAGCCGTTGAAGAGGCAGGATATACCGTAAATACCGAATCGATGGAGACAACATCGGAACGACGTCCGGCAGAAGAGTCCGGACCGGCTGCCGCCTTTCAGCGGTTGAAGAAAGAACTGCTCCTCAGTGCCGTGCTCTCCGTTCCGATTATGGCGATCAGTATGGTGAGCATGACCGATTGGTTTATGGAATGGTCACCGTTGAACATGATGGAAATTAACAAACTGTTGCTGATTTTGACGACCGCCGTGATGTTTACGGCCGGGAAACGGTTTTTCGCTGTTGCCCTGAAGTTGGCCAAACGGTTTGAAGCGGATATGAATACATTGGTGGCGGTCGGTACCGGTACGGCGTATGTGTTCAGTGCTGCCGTTGTCCTTTTTCCGGATTGGATCCCGGAAAGCGTGAATGCGATGGACGTTTATTTCGACACCGCTTCGACCATCATCACGCTGATCCTGCTCGGCAAAGTGTTGGAAGCGAAAGCAAAACAGCGCGCATCCGATGCGATGAAGCTGTTGTTATCCGTGCAACCGAAGACTGCCCGGGTGAAAACAGGCGATGAATATCGCGATATCGCCATGGATGATGTTCACACCGGCGCGCTCATTCTGGTGCGACCCGGCGAACGGGTGCCGGTAGACGGCATCATCGAACAAGGGAAGACCTCGATCGATGAATCGATGATGACCGGCGAAAGTATCGCCGTTGAAAAGAACGTCGGGGATCCGGTGATCGGAGGAACAATCAACACCACCGGCAGTTTCGAATTCCGTGCGACGGCAGTCGGCCGCGATACGATGTTGTCGCAGATAGTTCGAATGGTAGAAGAAGCGCAAGGATCAAAAGCGCCGGTGCAAGCATTGGCGGATAAGATCGCATCGGTGTTCGTGCCGGCGGTTCTCGTCATCGCGCTGTTAACGTTTGTCGTAACATTTGCACTGGGGAATTCCGGCGTTGTTGAAGCGATGCTGCATGCCATCGCCGTGTTGATTATTGCCTGTCCGTGTGCGCTCGGGCTCGCCACTCCGACCGCGATCATGGTCGGAACGGGGAAAGGGGCGTCGCTTGGCATTCTGATCAAAAATGCGGAAAGTTTGGAACGGGCCGGTGCGGTGACGGCGGTTGTTTTCGACAAAACCGGAACGTTGACGAACGGCAAACCGACGGTAACGGATGTGGAAGTGTTCGGAGGATCGATGCGCGACGATGTGTTGTCGGCCGCTGCATCGGTGGAACAACGATCGGAACATCCACTATCGTCCGCGATCGTTCAGTATGCCGTCTCATTAGGAATACCCGTGCGAGCCGTCGATTCGTTCTTGGCCAACCCCGGGTTCGGCGTCACCGGGAAAGTCGACGGTACCTCCGTCATCATCGGAAAAGCAGAAATGATGGCCGAATCGTTGATCGATATCTCTGCCGCCCGGAAAACGGCAGAACGATGGCAACAGGAGGGGAAGACCGTCGTGTTTGTAGCAATGCAACGGACATTGGCCGGAGTGATCGCGATTGCCGATACGGTGCGGGATTTTTCGGCGGAAGCGGTATCGATGTTACAAAAGCGTAACATCCGGGTGGCTCTGTTGACCGGAGACAATCAGGTGACGGCCGAATCGATCGCACGGGCTGTCGGAATTGAAACTGTGGTAGCGAATGTCCTTCCGAAAGGGAAGGGGGAATATATTCAACAACTGCAATCCGAAGGCCATGTGGTCGCGATGGTCGGCGACGGCATTAATGATGCACCGGCATTGGCGGCGGCGGATGTCAGTCTTGCCATGGCGTCGGGAACCGACGTCGCGATGGAAACCGCCGATGTGGCGATCTTACGTCATGATCTCCGCGCCGTGGCCGGAGCAATCACATTGTCCAAAAAAACGATCAGAACGATCAAGGAAAATCTTTTTTGGGCCTTTATCTATAACGTGATCGGAATTCCGCTCGCGGCAATGGGTATGTTGAGTCCGACCGTTGCGGCAGCGGCAATGGCGTTCAGTTCGGTGAGCGTGATCGGAAATTCACTCCGGTTGCGGTCGGCGAAGGTGTGACCGGATCAAATATTGCTCAATCACGAAAAGGGATCGCTGCGTTTAACAACCCGCACGGTGTTTTCAGTCTGCGGGTTGCAACCGCCGATCCCGTATTTTTTTCAGTACCCCCGGAAAATCAGTCTCGATCCCTTCGACGCCGGCATCGATCATATCCATCATCTGTTCTTCATGCTGCACATCCCAGACGATGACGCCGTAACCGGAGGAGCGGGCCTTCGCGATGAATGTGCGGCCGGCGGCAAGGAGGTGCGTCTGCAAATAATGAGCGGGGATCTCAAACAGATGTTCGAACCGCGGAGAGGTACCGAACGTGAAGTTGAACCAGGGAATGTGAAAGGCGAAAACGTAAATGCGCCGGATGTCGGGTGCGAGGCGGGCAAAGGTGCGAATGACATCGGGGTCGAACGATTTTAACAATGTGCGTGAAGCGATCCCTGCCCGGCGCAGTTCCTGGATCACTTTCCATTCGATCCCGGATTCTTTTGATTTGATCTCTACGATGAACAATTTCCCCGTATCGATCGCCGACGCCGCTTCGAACAGCGACGGTATCCGTTCTCCGCTGAATTTTTTCCCGAACCATCCGCCGGCATCCAACGTGCGAATTTCGGCAAAGGTCATTTCGGCGACCTCTCCGGATCCATCCGTCGTTCTGTCCACTGTGGCATCGTGGATCACCACCAGCATGCTGTCCTTCGTCATCCGGACATCAATTTCGATCGCATCGGCCTGCTGCCGGGATGCTTCCCTGAAAGCAACAACGGTATTTTCGGGCGCATCGGCGGAGGCACCGCGGTGGGCAATGGTGAAAGGTATTGTCTGCTGCGCGTTGAGAAGAAGAGCGCATGAAAGAACGGCGGCGAATATCGTCACACTCCGCGGCATTTATCGCGCCGTATATTGAAGCGCCCGTTTGATCAGCTCTTCCACGGTGACGGTTTTTCCGTTCACTTCTTGGAGGATATTACGCAAGGTGTTTTCCGCTTTTTCCCGGTGAAAACCGAGAGAGATCAATGCGTTGAGCGCTTCGGTGCGGACCGATGCGCCGGTGTTCGGCAGGTCGATGATCTTTTCCGATCCTTCCCATTTTGCCACTTTATCTTTTAATTCCAGCACCAAACGTTCGGCAGTTTTACGGCCCACGCCGGGAATGGTGGTGAGCGACGAAACGGCATTGACGGTGATCATGCGGACGAGTTCATCCGGGCGGATGCCCGAAAGAATGGTCTGCGCCATCTTCGGACCGATGCCGGAAACGCCGATGAGCATCCGGAACATCTCCCGTTCGTTCTCCGTCATAAAACCGTACAACATTTGTGCATCTTCCCGTACATGAAAATGGGTGAGAATGTTCAGCTCGCTGTTGATATCCGGCAGCAGTTCGTAGGTGGAGAGGGAGATATGGACCGCATAACCGACGCCGAGGACCTCAATGGTGAGTTCCGTCGGTGTTTTTTTTGCCAGTATCCCTTTGAGATAGGAGATCATGTCATTTTTTGGCGAACCGGATGATTTTTTCCGGATGCGCTTCAATATACGATTTCCAGTCTTTGAATCCAGACCGCGGTCCGGATATTTTGAAGGCGTGACAGACGGCTGTGGCCAGCGCATCGGTGGCATCGAAATATTTCGGCGGGGAAGAGAGTTGGAAGAGCGACATCATCATATACTGTACTTGCTCTTTTGATGCCGCCCCTTTTCCCGTGACCGATTTTTTGATTTCGCGCGGCGAATATTCCGTCACCGGCAATTCGTGATTGACGCCGGCAAGGATCGCCACACCGCGTGCTTGGCCGATTTTTAATGCCGATTGGGCGTTCTTGGAATAAAAGGCGGTTTCGATCGCGAACTCATCCGGCAGGAATTGTTCGATCACGCCGCAGAGCGTGGTGTAGATCTTCTTCAAGCGGAGAGGCATGGAAACATCGGCGGCGTTTTTGATGACACCGACATCGAGCAGCCGGAGGGAATTCCCCTTCTTTTCTATCACACCGTATCCGGCCGTTAACGTTCCGGGATCGATGCCGAGAATGATCATTTGAGGTCCTTGATCTTCAATTGCGTGAGAGCGACTCCCGTAAAATCGTTCTCATCGATCGAAAAAACAAGGTCTAATCCTTGTGATTTTGTTTTGACCGTTTCGATCATTCCGCCAAGTCCGAATCCGATGCAGTCGAACGTGACGCCGTTCTTTTTGATCTTAAACCGGAGGTGATCCTTTCCGACGATTTTGGGGAGCCCCACCACTTGCACTCCTTTCGCCACAAACGTAGGACGCATATTTTGCGGACCGAACGGTGCGCATTGTTTCAAAATGCGGAGATATTTCGGCGTCAATTCGTTCAGTTCGATCTCCGTGTCGATATGGATTTCCGGCGTCAATAATTCTTCCGTGAGCATTTCTTTGACGACGGCATTAAAAGCGGAACGGAATTCATTCACTCTGTCCAGATCCACGCTTAATCCGGCGGCATATTTGTGTCCGCCGAATTGCAGAAGTTTGTCTTCCACTTTTTTTAGAGCCTGGTGGATATTCACGCCGGAGATGCTGCGGGCCGATCCTTTCGCGACTCCTTCAAGAGTGGTGAGCATGACGGCCGGACGGTAATATTTTTCCACCATACGGGACGCGACAATGCCGACTACGCCGGGGTGCCATTGTTCCTGATGCATCACAATGGCGCCGTCGCCGTGTTCTTTGAAGTATGATTCCACAAGATTCTGCGCTTCGGTGAACACCCCTTCGTCGATTTTCCGCCGGTTCAAATTTTCCTGCTCCAGCACGCGAGCGAAGGAGATCGATTCCTGATAATCATTGCTGACCAGAAGCTCCACCGCTCGTTTGGCGTCGCCGAGCCGCCCGACGGCGTTGATGCGCGGCGCCATGGCGAAGACGATCTGGCCGGTGGTGATCTGACCGATCTTCAGTCCCGCACTTTCGAGCAGGGCACGGATGCCCGGCCGGGTGTTCGTATTGATTCTCTCCAATCCGAGACGGACAAAAATCCGATTCTCATCGACCAGCGGAACGATGTCCGCCGTTGTCGCCAGCGCGACGAAGTCCACATATTTTTCGATCTTCTCTTCGTGTCCGAGGGTTCGTGCGATGGCCTGGATGTATTTGTATCCGACGCCGGTGCCGCAGAGGCTTTTGAAGGGATACCGGCAATTCGGCTTGAGAGCATCCAGAATCGCGACGGCATTCGGCAGTTCGTCCGCCGGTTCGTGATGGTCGCAGATCACCACGTCGATGCCGAGCTGGCGGGCATATTCCACTTGAGCGAGCGCGGTGATGCCGCAGTCGATGGCGATCAGCAGCGTGACCCCTTCCTTTTTGGCGAATTCCACTCCGGTCTGCGAGATTCCGTACCCTTCGGTCAATCGGTCCGGAATATAATAGGTCACGTCGCAGCCGATCTCTTTGAAATAGAGATACAACATTCCGGCGCCGTTCGTCCCGTCCACATCGTAATCGCCGTAGACGAGGATTTTTTCGTTGTTCTGTTTTGCCTGCAACAAACGGTCGACCGCGATGTGCATTCCGTCCATCAGGAACGGATCATGCAGCTGGTCAATGGAAGGACGGAAATACCGTTTCGCCTTGTCGAAGGTATCGATCCCGCGGTTGATGAGAATCGCAACGAGGGAAGGGGAGATTGTCAGCTCGGTCGACAATCGTTGAACGAGCTCCGCCGGCGCTGCGGGTGCAACGGACCAGCGGTATTCTTTTTTGGACGTCAATGCAGTTCTCCGAAATGAGCCGGTGGTTGCCGTGCTCGTGTCAGAAAATGCATCTTTCATTCACGGTCATCTGCAGTGTTGCGTCATACCAACACGTGCCGGATCTGTCGATAAGCCGAATTTTGTCTGTCCCGAAAAGGGAGAGGCAATCATTTCTCTGGATCATACATTGCTGTATGATTCTAGCGACCTACCCGTTTCGCTCAGTGATGAGTTGAATGGGCGTATCAATTCCGCAATGCGGAACGAAACTTACGTGGTCTTGCTCTCAGCGGGGTTTCTCGTACCATCGTCATTACTGCCGATGTGGTGCGCTCTTACATTAAGTACGCTTGATTGCATACCGCACCTTTTCACCCTTATCCCCGCACGGATGCGGGGACGGTATGTTTTCTGTGAGACTTTCCGTACGATCGCTCGTCCCGGATGTTATCCGGCGCTGTGCCCATCCCGGTCCGTTTCCGGACGAGGATAGAGTTCGGACTTTCCTCCATAATTCGTTGAAGAATTACAGCGACTGCCTTGGCAAATCCCAACATCGCGTTGGCTTTGCACAACCGCTTGCTGATGTCTCCGCACTCCGTGCGGACGTGAATGAATAGATGATGAATTAAAAACTTGTGGAGACCGCACGGTGGACCATGCGGTCAGCATCATCACGAATGATCGGATGATGAAAATGTCGGTCATACTCCCGTCAACTGCAAATCAATTGCCTCGTTTGCCAATGCGTCCGCTTCTTTGTTCAATGCACGGGGGACGTGTCGGATGGCGCATCGAAACGGCGCCGATACGATGATCGCTTGCGCCTGCTGAAACAGAACGCGTAACCCGGCATCCTTCACTTTATATTCGCCGTTCATCTGCCGGGCCATCAATTCGCTGTCCGTATGAACAACAAGCTCCGTGCAGGAAAAAGTTTCCGCGGAAACCGTCAGCCGTAAACACTCAATCAGCGCGGAATATTCCGCGACGTTATTCGTTGTTTTCCCCAAAAATCGCCGGTGTTTCTTCAGCACCGTTCCGGATTCGTCCTTCCACACGATACCGATCGCCGCGTCTCCGGGATTTCCGCGCGAGGCACCGTCCGTAAACGCCATCACCTTCATAGAGCGGCGTTGACCGTCTGCGCCAGTTCGTCCGACACGATGATCCGTCCGCAATGCTGGCAGAGATAAATTTTGTCGTTCCGTCGGATCTCCATCATGTGCTGCGGCGGAATGCGGTTGCCGCAGCCGCTGCACGAATTTTTCCGGATGATCGACACCGCTTTCCCGCGGGCGGAGCGGATCTTGTCGTACCGCGAAAGCATGTCCGCTTTCAATCGGACGACGATTTTTTCCCGTTCATGTTTGAATTTTAATTCTTCATCTTCCGTCTCTTTGGAGACGATGGAAAGTTCTTCCGAACGTTCTTTGAGGGTCTCGTTCAGTTCCGACAAGCGCGCCTGCAGTTCTTCGAGCTCGCTTTTGGCGACGGACATGACGTTCTCGAAATTTTCGAATTGTTTCCCCAGCGTCCGCACCGATTCTTCGGCGAATTCGATTTCTTTCGTGATGGCGTCGTATTCTTTGTTGTTGCGGACCTGATATTGCTGTTCTTTGTATTTTTTCAGCTTCTCTTCGAAGTCGTGAATATCGTTATCCGCCTTGTTCCGGGTGGCGACACTGTCGTCGATGAAGGCCTGTTTCGCCGAAGCTTTTTCCGTCAGTTCAGCGATTTCGTTCTGCAGTGTTCGGACGATCTCCGGAAGTTCCCCTTTTGATTCTTCCACTTCATCAAGATTACTGTCCACTTGTTGCAGCTGATATAACAACCGAAGCGTTTCTTCCAATTGACTCTCCTTGCTTAGAATAATTGTACGGGATTTGTGCTGTGTCGTGTTACAAAAACTTTTCCGTTGCTGCCGTGTTCCTCCAAAATTCTTTTGACGGTGCCGCCGAGCACCGGCAGCACGACCTGTTCCGTTTCGTAATGTCCGGCATCGACCAACAACAATCGATCTTCCGCATCCTGAAACGTGTGGTATTTCACATCCGCCGTCACGAAGGCATCCGCGTTGCGCGAAACCGCTTCGTCGATCAATTCCGTGCCCGATCCGCCGCAGACAGCCACCCGGCGGATGGCCTCGCGATGTCCGGAAAAGCGGACGCCGGATACTCCGAGTCGTTGTTTTACCAACGTCAAAAACTGCCGTTGCGACAGCGGTCTCGGCAGCGTGCCGATTATTCCCAGTCCGAATTCCGGATGTGCATTCGTCAACGGCAGAATATCGTACGCCGCTTCTTCGTATGGATGCGCTTTCAGCATCGCGTCGAGAACGGCGGAGAGTTTCCACGATTCGACGATCATTTCCAGACGGGTTTCCGGAACTTTTTCCATCGTGCCGACCGTACCGATGTACGGTGTGGCCCCTTCTTTTCCGCGGAATGTACCGGTCCCGCTCGAACGGAAACTGCAACGATCGTATCGCGCGAACATTCCCGCTCCCGCATCATGCATCGCCTCCGCCACCGACTCCACGTGCTGTTCCGGAACGAAGACCGTGATCTTTCTCAAACGTCCTTCCGCCGGCGACAGCACCGACGTATCCGTTAATCCGATCGCCTGCGCCAGCGCACCGCTCACGCCCCACGGGACGCTGTCCAAATTGGTGTGCGCCGCGAACAGGGCGATAGTATTTTCCGCGAGGGCGAGTACTAATTTCCCGACTCTCGTCCGCGGGGTCACCTGCTTCAGCGGATGAAAGATCAACGGATGATGCGTGACGATCAGATTCGCTTTTTTCCGCTTCGCCTCCGCGATCACTTCCGCCGTCACGTCCAGTGCAATCACAACATTGGTGATCGTCCGCTCGCCGCTGCCGACGAGAATACCGACATTATCTCCGTTCCATGCGATGCCGGAAGGGACGAGTTGTTCGAAGTGCCGTTGAAATTCGTTGACTGTCACCGTTGAAATCTTCACCTTCCGGCAAAAAAAAAGTCCCGTTGGATTTTCGGGACGTTGTGGTCGTTACGGAAAAAAGGAGCGGACTTTTTTCTTCTGCGTTATAAAATTCTCGGGTGTTGGCATCATTGTGTGAATCATTCTATGGTGAAAAATAGCAAAACTATCGAAAATAAGCAAGATTGACTTTCCCTCAATTTTTCGGTAAGTTTATGGCGAAAATTTCCATCTTCACCGATTTTCTTCAACCATTCCTTAACCACTCGGAGCGTAACGCATTGATTACCGATTACGGCTATGATGTTTTTTTCTCTGTTGTCGCATTTTGCCTCATCCTTGCCCTGGGATCCTACTTTCTGATCGAACACACCATTGTCAAAACGGTCTTGATCGTTGTTGCCATTCTCCTGTTTGTCTTTACCGTGAACTTTTTCCGGGATCCGGAGCGCGTAACACCGGCAGGAGATCATTTGGTCGTGTCGCCGGCGGACGGAACGGTGATTAAAATCGAACCGGTCTTCGAAGAGAAATACATGAAACAGGAAGCGACGATGGTCTGTATCTTTATGTCGCCGGTAAACGTGCATGTGAACCGCAATCCCATCACCGGAACGGTCGGTTATTATGACTATGTAAAAGGGGAATTTTTTGCGGCTTTCGAGGACAAAGCATCCCTTAAAAATGAACAGACACACATCGGCATGGAAAATTCCCGCGGGAAAGTCTTCTTTAAGCAGATTGCCGGATTTGTGGCGCGACGAATCGTGGCCAATCTGAAGGTGGGGGACAGTGTGACGGCGGGACAACGGTTCGGAATGATTAAGTTCGGTTCGCGCGTCGATATCTATGTTCCGAAAAATGCGGAGATTAAAGTGCAGCTGAATCAAAAAACCGCTGCCGGCGAGACCGTTGTGGCGGAGCTGAAGTGAGAATCACCCGCGCAGTCGTCCCGACGCTGTTCACGGTATTGAACATGGTGTGCGGGTTTCTGGCAATTGTACAGACCAGCGACGGCCGGTTTGCGGAAGCGTGTTATTTTATCATGTTGGCCGGCGTCTTTGATGCGTTGGATGGTGTGATGGCGCGGCTCACGAAGTCGAGCAGTCAATTTGGCGTGGAGATCGACTCGTTGTCCGACGTGATCTCATTCGGCGCCGCTCCGGCGTTTTTGGTCTACAAGATCCATTTCCATACGTATCAGGAATGGGGGATCATTCTCAGCGCGATGTTGATGGTGATGGGGGGGATTCGCCTTGCGCGGTTTAACGTGCAGCTCGTCGGTTTCGACAAAGAATATTTCAGCGGATTGCCGATTCCTTCCAGCGCATTTGCGGTCGTCACCTACATCCTCACCTTCGCCACCGGCGGAGTGGTGATCGACGGGTGGAAAGAGACGGGATTGATCGTTCTGGTGGTGGCGATGTCTCTTATCATGGTCAGCACGATCAAATACGACACGCTTCCGAAATTCTCCAAAAAAGAAATCATCAAACATCCCGTACGTTCGATCTCCGTTGCCGCTGCACTGCTGTTGATTCTGTTCACGAAGGGAGAGGCGGCATTTTATTTGTTCGCTATCTACGTTCTGTTCGGCATTGTCCGGCATGTTGCCGGGGGACCGAAACGGCAGAACCACGAACGATCGGAATTGGAAGAATCTCCCAGTTATGATCTATAATCCTCGAGACCAATCATGTATCAATCGACCATAACGATTACGCTCCGTCCGTCAATTCTCGATGTGCAGGGGAAAGCGGTGGAACTCGGCATTCATACGCTCGGACTGAACCAGGTGGAAAACGTGCGGATCGGTAAATCGATCCAAATGAACGTCCAAGCGGCGACCGAAGCGGAGGCCCGACGGATCACGGAAGAGGCGTGCAAAAAACTGCTCGCAAATTCGGTGATGGAAGATTTTTCGTTTACCGTAAAAAAACTATGAGTCTGTCGAAAATAAAATTCGGTATCGTCGTTTTTCCGGGATCAAATTGCGATCACGATGCTTATCACGTGGCTAAACATGTGATGGGGCAGGAAGCGGAATTTCTGTGGCACAAGGAGCCGAACCTGAAAAATTCCGACGTGATCATCTTGCCCGGGGGATTTTCGTATGGTGATTATCTCCGGACCGGTGCGATCGCGCGGTTTTCGCCGATCATGAACGACGTGATCGCCTTTGCGCGTAAAGGGGGAGTGGTGATCGGCATTTGCAACGGGTTTCAGGTGTTGTGCGAATCGGGTCTTCTTCCCGGCGTGTTGCTCCGAAATCGCTCGCTGTTGTTTTCCTCCAAACATGTCCGCCTCCGGGTGGAACATGCCGAATCCCGGTACACCGCCGCATTGACGGCCGGAGATGTTCTCCGCATTCCGATTGCCCACGGTGAAGGAAATTATTTCGCCGATGCGGAGACGATCACCGCATTGGAAGAGAACGGCCGCGTGTTGTTCCGTTATTGCGACGAATTCGGGGAGATCACCGACGAAGCGAATCCGAACGGATCGTTGAAGAATATCGCCGGCATCATGAATGCGGATGGAAACGTGATGGGAATGATGCCGCATCCCGAACGCGCCTGCGAAGCGGCGCTGGGCTCCAGCGACGGAAAAAAAGTGTTCGAATCGATCATCAACAGTTTTGTACTTCACACAGCATAAGAAAGGAAGGGTGTTATCGTGATGGGACTCGGAACACAGGAAATTATCCTCATCGTGTTGGTCGTCTTGATCTTCTTCGGTGCGAAAAAGATCCCGGAATTGGCACGCGGATTCGGAAAAGGAGTCAGCGAGTTCAAAAAAGGGATGAACGAAGTTCAAAACGAATTGAATAAAGAAGTCACCGACACAAAAACGGAAGAGAAGAAGTAGGGGAGGAAGCGGCCGCTTTTCGTTGTGCCGGCAGCCGTCGGCAGGAGGAAGAGTGTCCGGTCGTCGGTGTGAATATTGTGGAGACATATGAATCATTTCGCCCGCGAATCTTCGACGGAACGGAATCGGTCCGTTCGCGCGTTGAGCGTCATCTCTCGGAGATTGCCCGGCGGAATTCGTTGAATGTGTTCCTCTCCGTTTATGCGGAGGAGGCGTTGAATCATGCGGACGCTGTGGACCGGAAGGTCCGGAACGGCACCGCGGGACCGCTCGCGGGCATGGTGGTCGGAATCAAAGATGTGCTCTGTATGGAAGGGAAGATTACCACGTGCGGGTCGCGCATGCTGGAGCGATACGAGGCGATCTATGATGCCACAGTGATCGCACGGCTGAAGGCGGCCGATGCGGTGATTATCGGAAAAACGAACATGGATGAGTTCGCGATGGGTTCGTCCGGCGAAAATTCTGCCTTCGGTCCCGTCCTTCATCCGATGGATGAAACGCGCGTTCCCGGCGGTTCCAGCAGCGGATCGTGTGTGGCGGTGGCGGCCGGGCTCTCCACCGTATCGCTCGGATCCGACACCGGCGGATCGATCCGTCAGCCGGCAGGATTCTGCGGCATCGTGGGTCTGAAACCGACCTACGGCCGCGTGTCGCGATACGGACTCGTCGCCTTTGCGTCTTCGTTCGACCAGATCGGTCCGTTCGCACATTCGGTTCGCGATGCGGCCCGGGTGCTGCACGTGATCGCTGGGAAGGATGAAAAAGATTCCACCAGCAGTGCGGATCCGGTTCCCGATTATGTTTCGGCGATGACCCGCAACATCAAAGGAGTCCGGATCGGAATTCCGAAGGAATATTTTCCCGAATCCCTCAACGGCGAAATCCGGTCGGTGATCGAACGAAAAATCGCCGTGCTGCGGGATGCCGGTGCGGAGATCGTCGATGTGTCGCTTCCGCATTCGGAGTATACCATTTCCGCGTATTATATCCTGGCCACCGCCGAAGCGTCTTCGAATCTCGCCCGGTACGACGGTGCGCGGTACGGATACCGGTCGCCGGCGGCGCACGATCTCAACGGCATGTATGTCCGCTCTCGCAGCGAAGGATTCGGCGACGAAGTAAAACGGCGGATCATGCTCGGAACATACGTGCTCTCTTCCGGATACTATGATGCGTATTACCGGAAAGCGCAGCAGGTGCGGCGGTTGATCCAAAATGATTTTCTCCGGGCATTCGCTTCGGTCGACTGTCTGCTGACGCCGATTGCGCCGACAACGGCGTTCCGGCTTGGCGAAAAGCTGAACGATCCGCTCCAAATGTATTTGAACGATATTTATACCGTGTCGGCGAATCTTGCGGGAATTCCGGGACTCAGCATTCCGGCCGGCGTCGATCGATCCGGCTTGCCGATCGGGCTGCAGCTGCTCGGAAAACATTTTGATGAAACCACGATTCTTACCGTGGGCGATTTTCTCGAATCCGTTAATTAATTTTTCACTCATACAATCCTGAAAACTTATGTCCATTCTTGTCAATAAAAAGACCCGGCTCGTCGTTCAAGGTATCACCGGCGGCGAAGGGACCTTTCACACGTCGCAGATGCTCGCGTACGGCACCAACGTTGTTGCCGGCGTCACTCCGGGAAAAGGGGGAACCCGCTACAAAGGAAACGAAAAAGATCATTTTCAGCGTGAGGTGCCGGTCTATCATACGGTAGCCGATGCCGTAAAAGAAGAAGGGGCGAACACTTCGATCATTTATGTTCCGGCCGGTTTTGCCGGAGACGCAATCATGGAAGCGGCGGATGCCGGCGTTCAATTGATCGTCTGCATCACCGAAGGAATTCCGGTGAAGGATATGGTCGCCGCCTACGAATACATCACCAAAAAAGGGGTCCGGCTGATCGGAC